>CASEFF010000199.1 GCA_949287115.1 uncultured Bacillota bacterium
CGACAATCCATGGATCCTCGGATCGCCTACATTCGGCGGAAACCCTCTCGCATGCTCTGCTTTCATAGCAACTATCAAGTACATGCTGGAGAACGATATCCCTGGACAGATGAAGGCAAAGGGCGAGTACTACATGGAAGGACTGAAGAAGCTGCATGACAAGTATCCTACAGTTCTCCTCACTTCCAGAGGCGCTGGACTGCTCATCTGCATGGAATTCCCGGAAGCAGAGATCGGACACGAAGTAACTAAGGAACTGTTCGCGAGAAAGGTAATGGTTGCCGGAACTCTCGTAAACGCCAAGACTGTAAGAATCGAGCCACCTGCAACTCAGAGCTACGAGACTATCGACAAGGTTCTGGCTGCTCTGGACGAGTCGCTTGCTGCAGTTAAGGCTGCTTACAACCTGTAAGGTATAAAACAGTAGATCAGAATATCGGTGTAATATTCATCTAAATACCTCAAAACCCCGTCATTTTGGCGGGGTTTTGGCATGTAACGGGAAGGTTTTACAGCGTAGCTTAAGTTATACGCCTGACCATTTGCCACATGATGTTCCGATATGGTACAATATAGTGATCGAAGTTACAGTCTGCGGAGGGTAATATGAGCTACAGGGTGAAAACCGACGTGTTCGAGGGGCCGTTCGACCTGCTGGTCTACCTGATAGAACACGCGGAGATGAGCATATACGATATAAGGATATCGGAGATAACCGATCAGTACATAGCTTATGTGGGTGACATGAAAAAGGCCGACGTCAACGTTGCGTCGGAGTTCATGGCTCTTGCCGCTCTGCTGCTGGAAATAAAGTCCAAGATGCTGCTGCCGAGAGCTCCCAAAGATGCGGACGGCGAAAGCACGGTGGAGGATCCGAGGTCGGAGCTTGTGGCGAAGCTCATCGAGTACAAGAAGTTCAAGGCCGCCTCGGAAATGCTGGAAGCACGCATGGAGGAAACGGCGGGATATCTGGAGAAGCCTCAGGAGGATCTGACGGAGTTTACGGGAGAACCGGACGAATATCTGAGCCTTGACATAGAACAGTTCAGGAACGCCTTCGAGAGATTTCTCAACAGGAGAAGAAGGCTGGAAGAGATAAAAAGGCACCACAGGAGGAGCGAGAAGCAGCGCATAACGACGGAACTGAGGATGAACGATATCAGGAGCTTCTTCATGCAGGATCCGGGCAGAAAGGCCGATTTCAGGGAGCTGGTGAAGAAAAAGGGCGACAGATACGATACTGCTGTGACGTTTTCATCGGTGCTGGAGCTGGTGAAGCAGCAGCGGCTGGAAGCGGAGCAGCGCAGGCTGTTCGGCGATATAACGGTGACGGCTACGGACAGGCTGGCGTCGGGGCCGCTGTACGCCGGAGAGGAAAGTGCAGGGGAAGGCATTGGCGGCGATGTAAAAGAGAAGAGAGCGGAGGTCACGGAAGATGGCAGGTAGGAAAACGATAAAATCGGCTATAGAATCGATGATGTTCGTATGGGGCGAACCTCTCGGCATCAGGGAGATGGCGGACATATTCAACGAGGACAGAGACGAGATATACGCCTGCTGCCGTGAGCTGATGGAGGAATACGAGCGCGAGGGCCGGGGGATAGTCATAAGGGAAGTGAACAAAAGCTTTCAGTTCGTGACGAGAAAGGAAAACCTCGGCTACGTGGAGAGACTGTGCACGCCGGTAAAGCGCAGACGCCTCACCCAGTCGGCGCTGGAAGTGCTGGCGATCGTGGCGTACAGGCAGCCTGTGACGAAAGGCGAGATAGAGGCCGTGAGGGGCATAAAGTGCGACCGCGTCATAGAAGGTCTGGAAAAGAAGGGTCTTGTGGCGGAAATAGGCAGATCGGACGCCGTGGGAAGACCTATCCTTTACGGCACCACCGACGATTTCCTCAAACAGTTCGGCTTCGAGACGCTGAAGGAGCTGCCCGACATAGGTGATATAGAGGGCATGGGCGATAACGAGGAGCAGGAGATGATGGACGTGAGCGAAGTGTATCAGCAGCAGATAGCCATCAGTATTCCGGAAAAACGGTAATTATGGTATAATCATTCCATGAACAGGACTCTTATAAAAACAATATCTTTAATACTGGTATTCTCCATGACGATCGCCTTTGCCATAGGCACCATAGCGACCTACAACAGTACGTCCTATCTCGGCGAGGAGATAGCGGACAAGATAGAGGCCGTAACGGAGGAATACGCCAACGATTTCAGCGCTGAGTTCAACCATATGGAGGGGCTCACCGATTCGCTGGCTTCGTACGTGGAGACTACATTCGATGTGGACGCTTTCGATGCGGCGCCCCTTCCCTATATGGATGACTATAAGGAAGATGTGGCGGAGATGATAAAGAGCAATCTCGAGACCGTAAAGAGCGCCCACAGTCTTTATGTCACATTCAATCCGGGTCTTACGGGCAGGGACGATGAAGTATGGTACGTTGTCAGGGATGACGGCGAGATGGAGGAGATCATCGCCGACAAGAACAACAAGCGCAGTTTTGAACTTCCCTATGAGAAGAACATGGAATACTATTTCAAACCTCAGGGAAAGGACCATGGCGTCTGGATATCCTCGTACTTTGACGAGGATATAGACGAGGAGGTCTTTTCCTATTCCGTGGCCATATATGTGGATGATGCGTTCATAGGCGTTGCCGGCGCCGATATAAACGCCGGCGATACGGTCAGCGTGATACAGGATATGAGTCTGTATGAGGGAGGACATTCCGCGCTCCTTGACGAGACCGGCAGTTTCATAGTCAGCAACGATGAAGAGTCGGCAACCGAAGAAAAGCTCATAAGGGAGCTCCTCGGAGAGACAAAGGAAGTCGACAGTACTACCGAAGCGGGAATACTGGAATACAGCTACGAAGACGAGGACAAGATACTGAGCTACTCCGACATGAGGAACGGCTGGACCTTCATAACGACACAGCCCGCGGAGGTCGTGTACGAGCCGATAAATTCGGTGACG
>CASEFF010000200.1 GCA_949287115.1 uncultured Bacillota bacterium
AGGGATTCGAACCCCCATGAAGTTGCCCTCACACGGACCTGAACCGTGCGCGTCTGCCAATTCCGCCATATCCGCATATCCAGCGACTTTTATATTATAACCATAATTTGAGATTAATGCAAGAGAATAATTGCAAAATATCGCCGTTTTATTATTTACGAAATATATGGGCAAGACGTAAGCCGGGTTCTGTATCAGACAATCATCTATCTTGGCCTGCCGTTACCGCCAGGCTCATGCGACCTACCATCCCGGACAGCGACGGGCCGCCGCTTTTTCGCGTCCATTTTGGTCTTGCTCCGGATGGGGTTTACACGAAAGATATGTTACCATACCTCTCTGTGAGCTCTTACCTCACAATTTCAACCTTACCACGGCATTACCCGTTTCGGCGGTGTGTTTCTGTTGCACTTTCCCTACAGTTACCTGCGCCGGACGTTATCCGGCATCCTCGCCCTGTGGAGCCCGGACTTTCCTCATA
The DNA here is from genome assembly GCA_949287115.1 of uncultured Bacillota bacterium. GTDB lineage: Bacteria > Bacillota > Clostridia > Peptostreptococcales > Anaerovoracaceae > Lentihominibacter. The sequence goes on from CASEFF010000200.1 coordinate 482, forward strand.
TACGTGACCGTATACGCGATTGCCAGTCTTACCCAATGAATAGTGATAATGACGATAATATTTATACCATATATGCACACCGTTGTAAAGAAATATCGATATGCCAAAATCCCTAGAGCATCCTGAACGGCTCCTGCGTAACTTCCGATACGACGATCTCCACATCCTTCAGTTCTTTTTGCAACATATTTTTCATCGTCGATGCAAAGAACCTTTCCGTACCGTAATGTCCCGCATCTATGATACAGATGCCCTTTTGATCGGCTTCTCTCGCCTCATGGTACTTGACATCCCCCGTTATGAACAGCTGACATCCGGCGGCTTTTACCGCCATATCCATCATGTCGGCGCCGGCACCCGTACATATACCTATCGTTTCCACTTCTCTGTCCATATTCCCTACGAACCTGAGCTGACGCATGCTCATCCCCAGCTGTCCCGAAACGATGTCCAGCACCTGTCTGCACGTCATAGGCTCGCTGAGCTTTCCCGTTCTGCCTATATCCGCTTCATCTTTTCTCTCTGCCATCTTATCAGCCGATGCGACGGTATCTCCGCGCAGATTTCTCACCTTTTCAAGGCCCAGCATTTCGGCTATGGCGTCGTTGTTGCCGCCCTTAACCTTATCAAAAGGCGTATGGCACGAATACACCGATATCCCGTCAGCCAGCAGCTTCATTATCGTCCTTCCCGTCGGTTCGCTGTCACATATGCTGCTTATGCCTCCGAATATGAGCGGATGATGTGTTATGACCATCTGTGCTCCGATCCGCGACGCTTCATCCGCCACGTCTTCATCCATCTCAAGACAGAGGAGCAGTTTTTTCACCTGTCTGTCCTCAAATCCTATGATGAGTCCGCTGTTATCCCACGACTCCTGAAGCTCCACGGGCACAATATCCTCCACAACAGCCGTTATATCCGCCACTCTGATCGCGTCATCATTGTTCCTTACCATTTCTCATACCTCCGATAATCCCTTGAGATAATAGATGTCACCGCATATGCGCGTCTCCTTTTCACGGTCTCTTACCTGCGACATCATTACGCTCTCCAGCTTCCGCTTTTCCCTCTCGATATATCTTCCCATGAATTCGTTCACCGGGCCCGTAGCCTTCGTGATCCACGGCGGCACATCGTAAAACATATCCGTCTTTTCACCGTATGCGTCTGCCGTCTCCTTCGTCACCCACAGATCTCCCGCACGTCCCGTCTCCGCATATCTTCGGTCTTCCCCATGGACAGCCGTTATGATCTCCGGTATATGGCGGCCCTCATGCACGAGATCTTCATGTATTATTGCAAAACCGTTTTCCAGCAGCCAGCGTCGCAGTTCTCCCTGCTTCGTCCTCGGCTGGAGTATGAACTTCGCAAAGGAGCGCGTTAGCGCAATATCAGCCTCCATTATCTGTCGTATCAGCCTGCCTCCCATGCCCGCTATAACGATGACATCGACCTCAGCTGGCGCCAGTACGGACAGTCCGTCACCTGTACGGCAGTCAACGGTCTCATGCCCGTCCGGCATCGATCCCGCAAGGTTTTCCCTGCCCTTCATTAGAGACGGTTCGCTTATATCCGTCATCACCGCCTTCGGCGATATGCCGTTTTCAGTCAGATATATCGGTAAAAGACCATGGTCTGTACCTATATCAGCCATGGTCTCTCCTCTTTCGATCCTGTCGGCTATCCTCTGCAGCCTGTCGCTCAGTTTCATAACTGCACCTATTCCAAATAGTCCTTGAGTTTCTTGCTTCTCGTCGGATGTCTCAGCTTTCTCAGGGCTTTCGCCTCTATCTGCCTTATCCTCTCACGTGTAACGTCGAATTTCTTGCCGACTTCCTCCAGCGTCCTTGCCCTGCCGTCTTCGAGACCGAACCTGAGCTTCAGAACTTTCTGCTCACGTTCCGTAAGGGTGCCGAGCACGTCCACCAGCTGTTCCTTAAGCATGGAAAACGCCGCGGCCTCAGCAGGTGCGGGAGCATCGTCATCCGGTATGAAGTCTCCCAGATGGCTGTCTTCCTCTTCGCCTATAGGCGTCTCGAGAGAAACGGGCTCCTGTGATATCTTGAGTATTTCTCTGACCTTCTCCACCGATATACCCATCTCGGCCGCTATCTCATCGGGAGTCGGCTCTCTGCCTTCCTCCTGCAGCAGCTGTCTCGATACCCTTATCAGCTTGTTTATCGTCTCCACCATATGTACCGGTATCCTTATGGTTCTCGCCTGATCCGCTATGGAACGGGTTATGGCCTGTCTTATCCACCACGTCGCATATGTACTGAACTTATATCCCTTCGTCCAGTCGAATTTATCCACGGCCTTTATCAGTCCCAGATTGCCCTCCTGTATGAGGTCGAGGAACAGCATACCTCTTCCGACGTATTTCTTCGCTATGCTGACAACGAGTCTCAGGTTGGCTTCGCACAGCTTCTGCTTTGCATATTCGTCTCCCTGCTCCATCCTCTTTGCCAGATCTATCTCTTCCTGAGCCGTCAGGAGCGGCACCTTGCCTATCTCCTTCAGATACATCCTTACGGGATCGTCTACCGCTATATTCTTGGAAATGGTGGCTTCCAGATCTATTTCCTTCGCCTCCGGGTTCTCGGCTATCACCGCATCGACCTCCGGATCGTCCACTTCGTCATCATCCATTTCCATCAGTTCGATATCGTCCGGCTCACTGTCCATGTTGACCTCGATGCCCTTGTTCATGAGACTGTCATAGATATCATCCATCTGATCCTTGTCTATATCCATATCTCCCAGCCTGTCGGACACCTCTGTATATGTGAGCACCTTTTTGCCCTTGGAAGAGGCCTTGTCTATCAGATCCTTTATTATCCCGGCTTTCGTCTCTTCATCCAGTACGGTGGCTTCTTCAGGCTCCTCATCCGCATCGGATATCTCTTCGTTCAGCCCGGCATCCATCTCAACATCATCCGTCAGTATGTCGCTTTTTTTCTTCATTTCCGTCATATCCTTGCCTCCCCTTTTCAATCCTTCAGTTCCCGCTGTATCTCCATGAGCTGCCTCATCATATCCTCTATCTCTCTGTGATTTTCATCTTCGTCTGCCATCGACAGCCGCAGCATCAGTTCCTTCTCTTTCTCCTTCAACCGCTCGTGCCTTATCTTGGCGATGCAGTCGTTGAATATCCCGTCTTCCTTTCCCGACGGCACGATCTTACGCTCTATCTCATCCAGAGCGGCGGCATCTTCATCATCGAGCTTCTCCCTGACTCTGTTCCGGTCGACAGTAGTACCATCGCAGGCGGAAAGTATGCTGTCGTATATGTTCTTTCCGCGATAGCTCGTGAAAGCCGTCTCTCTTATATCCTCAGGCAGTTTTACAAAGGACGCGTCCGTAAGCATCAGCTTTATCAGGTCCTGCTCTACGAGCGGTATTCTTTCGATACCGCCGCGCCGCCCTTCTCTGTCCATGGCGCCGCCCCGGGCAGGTGTTCTTTCCGGCGTGCTGCCTGTGGAATATTCCAGTCTTATGGCTCTTTCCGATACGCCCGTCTCTTCGGCGAGCTTCTTTATGTAGATGTCAGCCTCCACGGGTTTCATCCTCTTCAACATGGTTATGGCATCCTCCACGTATCCGAGTCTCTGCCTGCTGTCGCTTATATCGTAATCCTTCTTTATATAGTCCAGCTTGAAATCCCCGTAGGGCAGAGCCTTTTCCACCAGCTCCGCAAAAGCCTTCCTTCCGTTTTTCTTTACGAATTCGTCCGGATCCTTACCGTCCGTCACCTTGAGGACTTTCGCCGCACATCCTTCGTCATACAATATGTCCAGCCCGCGCATCGCGGCCTTCTGTCCCGCTTCATCGGCATCGTAGGACAGTATGACGTTTTTCGTATATCTCTTTATCAGCTTCACCTGATCTTCCGTGAGGGCCGTGCCCAAAGACGCGGACACGTTACGCAC
>CASEFF010000201.1 GCA_949287115.1 uncultured Bacillota bacterium
CAGCCGCCGGCTGATAACGCGGCATAGATACGGAGGAATCAATGGAATTGAGAACGGATGAGAATAAGCGACGTGAGATGCTGAGACCGGTCAGAGCTCTGTTCTTCGGAGCGACATTCGGTCCTCCGGTGCTGTCTCTGATACTGATGGCGGTGATCCCGCGGCACCTTTACTACGGGACGCCGGCAGCGTACCTGATAGGGCTGGGGATAGTGACATTCATACCGTGCCTGGCGATATTCGGGGTCTATTACGCTGACTGCTCGGGGTCTTCAAAGGTGCAGAAGGTGATACTGTATCCTGAGAAGCTGGTCTTCAGCGGATATTCGGGAAAGGGCTTTCAGCAGATGCAGTACCTGTCGGTGATCGATTCCATAGATTCCTATAAAATCGGGAAGCGGCGGATATGGATAAACGGTCGCTTCAAATTCACATACACGGGAAAATGGAACGAAACGAGCACAAAAAGACATTTCAGCATCATGAGAACGCTTGAGGACGAAGATAAGCTGCTTGCATCGCTGGATGCTTTGCAGAGGAATAAAGGAGGAATGGAAGTATGCAGCAGATGAGCATGGCAGAAGAGTACAACCGACAGGGGAGAGACCTTTACGGACTTGATAAATACAGCGAGGCGATGACGATGTATCGGAAGGCGGAGGACGCCGACCCGTCATACATGAAGACATATATGAACATGTCGGAGCTTTTCATAGTGACGAAGCAGTTCGACAAGGCAAAGGAAACTCTCGGCAAGGCGCTGTATCTCGAGAAGGAAAACGGCGAGGCCAACTTCCATCTGGGGAACATCGCATATATAGAGGGGGATCAGAAAACGGCGGCAAGCTATCTGACGAAGGCATATAACAGCGACTATAAGAATCCGAGGATCGCCTATCATCTTGCGTGCCTTTACATAGACATGCACAAGGACGATCAGGCGCTGTTTTACTTAAACAAGCTGCTCAAAGACGACCCGTTCCACATAGGAGCAAGGCTCAGGAAGATAGAGATACTGATAGCCATGCAGAAATACGAGGAGGCTCTCAGGAACGCCGACGAGATGATACTGCTGCTGCCCGATACCTTTGAAGGCTATCACTATAAGTTCATAACCCTGCTGGGTCTCAACAGGTATCCGGAAGCGAAGACGGTCATCGACAATGCCGTACAGATGTTCCCGGACGATCTGGGATTCGTCTACGATCTCATAAAATACTATGAGCAGGTAGAGGAGTTTGACAAGGCGCTGGAGCTGATAGACGAAAGATTCAGCACCAACGGCGATGACTGGAGAGCCATAAGGAAGGAAAAGGCCAAGATCCTCATGGCGATGCAGAAGACCGACGAGGCGAGGATGCTGCTGGAAGAGATCGTCGGTGAGGATCATGATGATGAAATGTGTTTCTGTCTCATGCAGATTTACAATGCGTACAGAGAGTACGACAAAGCTCTGGAGTGCTGCGAAAAGATAATAGAAGGAAAAGCCGATGACCAGTACTATTTCTCGGCTGTATATCACGAGGCCGTAGCCTGTGACAAGCTGGGCAGGACGAAGGAAGCGGAAGAAAAGTTCAAAGATGCGGCGGAGCTGTTCCGTGCGGCATCGGGAAGGCACAGAGGTATGCTGGCGCTTTACCTTTACAGAGCGCTGTGCTACAAGAGGCTCGGGGAGTTCGAAAGAGCCATGGAGATGACGGACTATCTTATCGCGGTATCCGACGGAAAATTCGGCGAAGCGTATTATGTAAAGGGGTTAATATACAAGGACCTGAACGACGATCAGAAAGCTCAGGAGTATCAGGAAAAGGGTATGGAGATCAGCTCGGTGCTGAGCAGGTTCTTCAGTCTGCAGTAAAGGAGGAAAAGACATGAATATCAGGGTGGATCTTACTCAGCTTGATGAGACGATCAAGGCGTACGACACCGCCGTTACGGATATAAAGACGGCGTTCGACAATCTGGACAGCGCCATAAGTACGTTAAGGAGCACGGATTGGAAATCAGGCGCCAGCACTCAGTACTTCTCCACGTACGACGATTCGTGGAAACAGAACATGACGCGACAGCAGGAGATACTGGAGCATCTGAAAAGCTGTCTGGAGTATGCCCGCACGGAGTATGAGGCCGTATACGGAAAGGTGAGCTCGCTGGGTCAGAACATATAAAAAACAAAAAGAGAAGAGGAAGCTGATTTGGAAAATTATATTTTTCGCAATGAGATGAAATTCAGCAACAGAGCCTCCCGGAGAAAAGTTCTTTTAAGACTGGGAGGCGCTCTGCTGCTTCTTGTGTTTGTATTGAAAACTATGTTCGATGGATTTTCCATCGTGACGCTGTGGCTTGTGCTGATAGGAGCGGGTATGCTGATGCACAGAGGTTCCCATGTAAGAGTGGAAAACGTACTGACAGAGATG
>CASEFF010000202.1 GCA_949287115.1 uncultured Bacillota bacterium
ACATAATACCGGCAAAGGTGAGGATACCGTGTTATATAGTCGTGATAGCGGGATTTGTGACGATAGTTCAGTTCCTGCTGCAGGCGTATCTGCCTGCCCTCAACGATTCGCTGGGACTTTACATACCGCTCATCGTTGTTAACTGCATCATCCTCGGAAGGGCGGAGATGTTCGCTTCGAAGAATTCGGTGCTCGATTCGGCTCTCGACGGACTCGGTATGGGGATAGGATTTACGCTGGCGCTGGGCATGATGGGACTCATAAGGGAGTTCCTGGGCAACGGCACCGTGTTCGATATATCCGTATACGCCGATACGGGCATAAGTCCCGTGTCCATATTCATGCTGGCTCCGGGAGGATTTTTCGTATTCGCCCTGCTGGTGGCGGGAGTCAACCTCATAACGAAGGACAAGAGCAAACGCAAAAAGGAGTTCGGATGCAAAGGCTGTATGCTCGCCGACACGTGCGGCGGAGCCTGTGACGGAAAGGGGGATGACAGGAAATGACGGAGATACTGATCATAATGTTTTCGGTCATCCTGACCAACAACTTCGTACTGTCCCAGTTCCTTGGCATATGTCCGTTCCTGGGCGTTTCCAGGAAGCTGGATTCGGCGGTGGGCATGGGCGTTGCCGTAACATTCGTGATGGTGCTGGCGACTGCCGTGACATGGCCTATACAGATACACATACTCGACAGGTTCGGCATAGGATATCTCCAGACGGTGGTGTTCATACTTGTCATAGCCGCCCTCGTACAGCTCGTGGAGATGATGCTGAAAAAGTACATGCCGCCTCTGTACAGCTCCCTTGGCGTCTATCTGCCTCTCATCACCACCAACTGCGCGGTGCTGGGAGTTGCAATAATGAACATAGACGAAGGCTACAACTACATCGAGTCTCTCGTATGCTCTTTCGGGGCAGGCGTCGGATTCCTGCTGGCAATGGTGCTGTTTGCCGGAGTCAGGGAGAAGATGGAAAACTGCAAGGGCATACCGGAATGTTTCCAGGGCGTGCCTATCACGCTGATGGCGGCTTCGATACTTTCCATGGCGTTCATGGGATTTTCCGGTGTAGTCGAAGGGATATTCGGTTAGGAGGTGGAGAACGATGACGATGATATTGATACCGGCTGCCATAGTGGCGGGCATCGGACTCATAGCCGCCGTGATCCTGACCGTAGCTTCGAAGCTGATGTTCGTACCGGTCGATGAACGTGTGGCTGCGGTGAGAGAAGTGCTGCCGGGCGCCAACTGCGGCGGATGCGGCTTTGCCGGCTGCGATGACTACGCCGCGGCGTTCGGAAAGGATCCGGATCTCAGCCCGTCTCTCTGCCCTGTGGGAGGCCCGGAAGTGGCGGCTAAGATAGCGGCAATAATGGGAGAGAGCGCCGGAGCCATGGAGGCGCAGGTGGCTGTTGTGAAATGCCAGGGAAACTGCGACGTTACGCAGCCGATAATGTCCACCGACAGGATATATTCCTGTAAGACGGCGAAGATGTTCTACGACGGTCAGTGGGCGTGCGCATACGGATGTCTCGGAATGGGGGACTGCTTTGACGCCTGTAAGTTCGACGCCATAGATGTATACGACGGGCTCGCCCATATAGACAGGGACAGATGCGTCGGATGCGGAGCCTGCGTCGATGCGTGTCCAAACGATGTGATAGAGCTCATAGTGAAGAAGAACATGGTGCAGGTGGAGTGCAGATCGAAGGATAAGGGAGCGAAGACGAGAAAGCTCTGTTCCGTCGGGTGCATAGGCTGCATGAAGTGTCAGAAGGCGTGTCGCTTTGACGCCATAACGGTGGAGGACAATCTGGCACATATAGATCCGCAGAAATGCAGGAACTGCGGTATGTGCGTTAAGGAATGTCCTACGGGAGCGATAGCCGACTACAGGAAGAGAAAGATGGAAGCGGCAGCGGGAGCCGATGCCGTATAGATCTGACGCAAGATGCAGGGATGTACGGCGGCTGTAAGCTGCGCGGGAAATAAGATAAAAAGCGACCGGCCCGGCTGGGCCGGCGGGGGCTGCGGTATCGGGACGTCCGGTGCGGCAGCCCCGTTGCGTTCCGGCCGTGTGTGCGCATGTGCTACAACTGCCGCCTGCCCGGCAGCCTCTCAAGTATGAGGGTGGCTATAACGCCTATGACTGCGCCGCTGATGATGCCGGAAAACATCAGCACCGGGAAGTAGACGAATATGCTGAGATTCGATACGAGAAAGGCGGCTATGAGTATCTGCCCCAGATTGTGGGCGACGCCGCCGGCCATGGATACTCCGGCCACGGAGAATATGCCGGTCCTTTTCAGCAGCGTCATCACGGCCATGCTGAGTATGGCGCCGGCCATCGAATATATGATGCCGAACACGCCGGAAAACAGAAGGCCCGCCATGAATATCCTGACGATGTTTATGAGGACGGCGTATCCGGTCCCCATATGGTAGAGGGCTATGATGACTACGAGATTGGCGATTCCCAGCTTTATGCCCGGTATGGCGGGAGTAAAGGGGATCAGCATCTCTATGTAAGAGAATATGAGAGCGAGGGCAGCCATGAGAGCCGACAGCGTCACTTTTTTTGCGTTTGTCATGTTCTCCATTTCATCACCTTGCTATAGTATCATATTGGCGTGATCCGCCGGTTATTTCGACGACGACTCTGTTGGGCAGACATATTATGGACTCGCCCGTATCGGATATGGCGCCCTGCTTTACGCAGTCCTGACCGCTGCAGTCGGAAAACTCCATGTGTACGGTACCTCCTTCTATGACTATCCTGTTGACATGGCCGTCGCGCTCTACGGTGACAGTCCTGTCTTCCGAGAGTGGATAGGTGCCGAAGAGTTCGCCGTCACATGTTATATCCAGGCGGTCGCCTGCGGACTGACCGAAAGAGAACATATATGACATGGCTATCCCCGCAGCGACGAGAAAACATGCCAGCAATATGTCAGCCTTTTTGAACATGACGACCTCCGGAGGTTTCAGATGAAGAGATTCGGGAAAATTGCCGGATACATCAGACGATCGGCGCTGCTTAAAGCGTCGGTACTGATAATGATACCGGTTTTTGCAATTATAACACAGACGGGATGCGGTGATAAAGAGTTTTCGGAGACGGGCTTCGCGCTGAACACAACATGTACCGTGACGGTGAGCGGTCTGTCCGGCAGTGAAGCGGATGAGGTGCTGGACGAGGCGTTCGACGCCATATACGGGTATGAGGAGCTGTTCAGCAGGACGATGGAAGGCAGCGATATATACAGGATAAACCATGGGGACGGCAGTCCGGTGGAAGTGTCCGATGATACGATCGCGGTGCTTGAGCAGGCGCTGGAGATGGGAGATATCTCCGGCGGCAAATTCGATATAACGGTGGGCCGGCTGGTGGAGATGTGGGATTTTCAGGGTGAGGATCCGACCGTGCCTCCGGCTGACGACATAGCGGAAGCGGTGATGTCCGTCGATCAGAGCAATGTGGAGATAGACGGCAACATGGTGAGGCTGACCGATCCGGGAGCGGAGATAGATCTTGGAGGCATCGCCAAGGGATACATAGCCGACAGGCTCTGCGAGCTCCTCGAGGAAAGAGGCGTGGAGTCTGCGGTGATAAATCTCGGCGGGAACGTTGAGACCATGGGGTCGAAGGCCGGCGGGAAACCGTGGACTGTAGGCATAGAGAGACCTTACAGCGACAGGAGCGAGATCATGGGCAGCGTGGAGCTTTCGGACGGCACCCTCGTCACATCGGGCATATACGAGCGCAACTTCGAGGAGGACGGTGTGCTGTACCATCACGTGCTGGATCCCGATACGGGCTATCCTGCGGACACGGATCTGGAGTCGGTGACGATAATGGCGGCCGGAGGCAATTCGGCTTTCTGCGACGGTCTGTCCACCACATGCCTGCTGCTGGGAAAGGACAGGGCGACGGAGCTTGTGGAGGAGCTGCGGCGGGAGCATCCGGACATGGGCATTGAAGCCGCTTTCATTGACAAAGACGGCGAGATGGTGCAAACTGTGGGTATGGAAATCGCACCGCCGAAATGATGGGATGATGGGAGGACACGGAACTGAAAACGATAGATATAATAGTTCCCTGCTATAACGAGGGCGGGAACGTAAGACGGTTTTTCCGGGAGACACAGGAAGCCGTATCCGGCGTTGAAGGATACGGTTTCAGATATATATTCATAGACGACGGGAGTCGGGACGGGACACTCGATGTCATAAAGTCGCTGGCGGAGCCTTCGGAGGGAGCATCAGAAGGTGCAGCCGATATCAGAGCCGACATCAGGTACATATCATTCAGCCGCAATTTCGGCAAGGAGGCGGCCATGTACGCCGGCCTGCGGGCGTCGCGCGGAGATATGGCGGTGATAATGGATGCGGATCTGCAGCATCCGCCGGAGCTGATACCGGAGATGATAGAGCGCATGGAAAAGAGCGGATGCGACAGCTGCGCTGCACGGAGGGTCACGAGAAGGGGAGAGCCGAGGATCAGGAGCTTCTTTGCCAGATGCTTTTACAGGGTCATGAACAGGTACAGCGACATAGAGATCGTGGACGGCGCGGTTGATTTCAGGATGATGAGCAGGCGTATGGTGAAGGCCATAGCCGACATGCCGGAGACGCAGCGGTTTTCCAAGGGCCTGTTCGCCTGGGTGGGATTCGATACGGAATGGATAGAGTTCGAGAACGTGGAACGCGTGGCGGGCGAGAGCAAATGGTCACTGTGGAGCCTGATGAGATATGCGCTGGACGGGCTCATAGACTTTGCGGTGGCCCCGTTGAGACTTGTAGGCGTTCTGGGCGGCATCACAGCTGCGGGAGCTGCAGTATATCTCGTTATAGAGATACTCAAGACGCTTATCATGGGAAAGGATACGCCGGGGTACGCATCGACCATATGTCTCATACTGTTCTTCGGCGGCGTAATAACGGCGCTGCTGTGCGTCATCGGTGAATACATGGGAAGGATGTATCTGGAAACAAAAGGGAGACCTGTCTATATAGAAAAGGAAAGCAACATCGATGAGGATTAAGTATTTTTTCATACGCAACAAACTGATCATAGCGGCGTTTTTCCTGCCGGTGCTGCTGGCGGTGATCGCGATGGCCGTGGCGGGGATATATCCCTTCGGCGGCGATCAGATAGCTGTCATAGATATGTATCACCAGTATGTGCCGTTCCTCAGCGAGCTGCAGTACAAGCTCCATGACGGAGGGAGCCTGTTCTACACGTGGGACGGGGCGGGAGGCAGCAACTTCTGGAATCTGCTGGCGTATTACGGCGCCAGCCCTCTCAACCTGCTGCTGGCGCTGTTTCCGGAAAAGCTCATAATGGAGGCCGTCACGGTCATATTGCTGATAAAGATCGGACTGGCGGGAGCTTTCATGGCCATGTATCTGCGGTATACGGAAAGGACGTGGGACTGGGCCGCCGTGGCTTTTTCCACCATGTACGCCCTTTCGTCATACGTGATGGCGTATTACTGGTGCATAATGTGGATGGATGCCGTGGCGCTGCTGCCGCTTTGCATACTGGGGCTTTCGCGGCTCATGGACGGAAAAAGCGCGGTGATGTACACCGCTGCCCTGGCGCTGACGGTATTCGCCAACTATTACATAGCCATAATGGTATGCATATTCATACTGTTCTACTACCCGGTGCTCTATTTCCTGAAGAACAGGGGGCAGGGCGTGAAAAAGTGCGCCGCCACCACCGGAAGGGCCGTGGGCTATTCGTTCCTCGCCATAGGTATGGCTGCGGTGATGCTGCTGCCGACGTATATCAGCATGCAGAACACGTTCTACATCTCTTCGGATATGCCGGAGTCCATGAGCTTTTACAACGATGCTCTGGACGTGCTGAACCAGCTTCTCCCGTACAGTCAGCTGACGTACAGGGAAGGCCTGCCCAATCTATACTGCGGCATGCTGGTGGTGATACTGCTGGTGATATATCTGACGGGCAGGAGCTTCGGTCTCAGGGAAAAGCTGCTGAACTGCGGTTTTCTCGTGTTCATGTTCCTGAGCCTCAATATAAACACGCTGGATTTCATCTGGCACGGGTTTCATTTCCCGAACCAGCTGCCTTACAGATATACGTTCGTGATATGCTTCATACTGATAGGCATGGCGTACAGAGCGTTCAGGCGGCTCGATGACGTCGGCGCCGGCACCGTGTGGAAGGTGTTCGCGGCGGGCATGGCATATTATCTGGTGGCGCAGAAGCTGATGGTAAAACAGGTGGACGATATGAGCCTGTTCTTCTACGGCGGTATCGCATGGCTGCTTCTGTACTGCGCCGTGCTGCTGCTGAGGAAGAGAAAGCTGATAATGCGGGGCTCTTTCATCATGCTGATTGTCGTCGTAACGGCGGCGGAGATGCTGTCGTCGGCATGCACCGCCTTCGATACGGTGGGGGATACGCAGCGCGCATCGTATTTTGAGAATTACGAAGACGTGACAGCCCTTGCGGAGACGACGCGCGAGGACTTTGCGAGGACGGAGATGGATCAAAACCACATACTCAACTGTCCGGCGCTCTACCACTACAGGGGACTGTCCCAGTTCTCGTCGTCCATAAACGCAAACGCGACCGCGCTGATGGAGAAGATAGGACTGGAAGGGGAGCCGGGAAAGAACAGGTACAACTACAACCAGACTGATCCCGTCACCAACGCCATACTCAACGTGAAATACCTGATAGCGAAGAATCTGCCCGTCGATGATCCCGACTTTACGGAAGTGGAGCGAAGGGGACATTCGGTGCTGTATGAGAGCAGATATCCTCTTTCCATAGGATACGTGACGGGTACGGAGATAAGGACGTGGGACACTCACAGCGACAATCCGTTCCGCGTGCTGGATGATTACGTCAGAGCCGCCACCGGCGGAAAGTACGACAGGGTGTTCGAGACGGCGGACGACCCTGTCATATCTGCCGCCAACGCCACGGTGGAGAACGAGGGCGGCGGATATATGACTGCTCATGTGGATGACGGCGATGAGGATGCAAAGGTGACGCTGACGTATAGAGCCGACGCCACGCAGAAATATTACGTGTTCATAGAAGCCGACAATGCGGAGGAGATCACCGTATACGACGACAGGGAAGAATACGAGAAGATCGGGATAATGAACGACTGCGGCTCCATAGTCAACATAGGGACCGTCGAAGAAGGCGAGACGTTCGATATTACCGTGAAATACGGTGACGGAGGGGCAGGCAGCATAAGGTGCCATGTGGAGTATCTCGATTACGATGCGTGGGACGGAGCCTATGACATACTGTCGGAGAGGATGCTGGATGTCACGGACAGCGATGACGGATACATAAAGGGCACGGTAGATGCCGGTGAAGGCGGCATGCTGGTGACGTCGGTGCCGTATGAAGCGGGATGGACGTTGAAGGTGGACGGAGAAAAACGCGACATACAGGAGCTGGTGGGCGGCGTGTTCATATCCACGGCGCTGGATGCGGGAAGCCATGAGATAGAGCTCACGTTCAGGCCGCCGGGCATATGGGCGGGGCTCATAGTGACGCTGGCTTCCATACTGCTGCTGGCGTTCCTGACATTTGCGCGAAAGCGTTTCCTCAGACCGGAGACCTCCACGTATTTATCAGCTCCGGAAGGAGATGAGGGATCTTCGCCAGAGGAATATGATTGTAGTAAAAGAAAATAAAGCCGTTTTCGGATGCGGACAAAGGGATGCCGAAGCTCTCGGCGTCCCTTTTCAGTTCTGCGGGGCTCTTTTCCGTGTTTATCCTGAGGATGATGTTTATGCCCGACGATGTGTTCCTGACCTCTATGAAATCGGAAGCCAGCTTTTCGAATATGTCGGTCACGGCGGCCAGCTTCTGGGAGTACAGTTTTCGGAGCTTCTTTATGTGGGTCTGATAGCTGCCGTTGCCCATGAAAAGGGCCAGCGTGAGCTGTTCCAGCTTCGAACACGTCTGGGAGTAGTCTCCCGCCATCGAGGAGAAGATCTCGGCCATCTCCTCCGGGAGCACCATGTAGCTTATTTTTACCGCAGCGAACAGCGTGCTGGAAAAGGAGCCCAGATATATGACGCGGTGACCGTCCTTCAGGCTCTTGAGGGCGGGGATGGGTCTGCCGAAATATCTCAGCTCGCTGTCGTAGTCGTCCTCTATGATGTAGCTGTCGTTTTCCATGGCCCAGTTCAGCAGCTCGAAGCGGCGGCCTATGGGCATGACGGAGCCCGTGAATACGTGGTTTGACGGGCTCACGTATGCCGCCGTCCTTATGTTGGCGGGCAGTTTTTCTATCACGATGCCTGTATCGGAGACGTCTACGGGCGTTATGGCAAAACCTCTGTCGCGGAATATGTTCCTTACGGGGATGTACCCGGGGTCTTCAAAGGCGACGTTCTCTATGCCGATCTTTCTCAGTATCGTGGACAGGTGGTTTGTTATCTGCTGGGTGCCGGCGCCTATGATTATCTGATCCGGCGAACA
>CASEFF010000203.1 GCA_949287115.1 uncultured Bacillota bacterium
TTCTTCGTTTTGGCAGGATAACGTATAAATCCGCCCTGAAGCGCGCTGTCCCGGCGCTGCCCGTCCCGAAGTCCGGCTGTGCATCCCGGGCGTCAGCTGCGTGCACTGCGTCCGGCTGCGGCTGTGCGGCTTCCGGGACATCAGAGCTGCGCATCCCGGGCGTCAGTTCCTCGTCTCCAGCGCCCGCGCGATGCTTTCCGCGCCCAGCAGGATGAGGCAGGCTCCCACAAGATATCCCAGCGATACCAGCGAAAGTATCGGGTCAAACAGCATCGCCACGCCCAGCAGCAGTCCGATCACGTTCATCACGATCGCGACGATACGATATCCCCTTTTCATCATCGCTGCCGCCATGTTCAGATGTGCAAGCCTCGATATGCAGTGAGCTATGAACCATATCGGCAGCAGCAGCGATATGAGCCATTCTGCCGTTCCCGGATATATCAGCAGCATCACGCCCACCATGACGCTGAACACTCCCGCCACAAGGGATATGGTCGGCCCCACTCCCATGTGACGCCCGACCTTCACGTAGAGCACTATGTCTGCCACGCCCGTGATTATGGCTATGGCGCCGTACACCATCACGACGCCCGTCAGTATGCTCCCGGGGCTGATGAATGTAAACACTCCCAGCAATATCAGCAGTATACCTGCCGCGAGTTCAAGCCAGTCTGTTCCGGTCCTTCGCTCCATCACTCGCTCTGCCTCCCTTCACCGTCCAGTATCTCCATGAATTCCTCGCCTGTGATGGTCTCCTTCTCGTAGAGCACTCCCGCCAGCTCGTCCAGCTTCGCCCTGTTGTCCTCCAGGATCTTCTTCGCCTTCTCATGCTGCTTCTTCACAAGCTCCATTACTTCACGGTCTATCTCCTTCTGCGTATCGGCGGAGCACGCCAGAGAAGCGTCTCCTCCCAGATACTGGTTCGTCACAGTTTCCAACGCCACCATATCGAATTCCCCGCTCATGCCGTACCTTGTTACCATGGCACGCGCCAGCTTCGTCGCCTGCTCTATATCGTTAGATGCTCCCGTCGTTATCTCGCCGAACACGATCTCCTCGGCCGCTCTGCCTCCCGTAAACGTGGCGATCTTGTTTTCCAGCTCCTCCTGCGTCAGCAGGTACTTGTCGCCCTGATCCACCTGCATCGTGTAGCCCAGCGCGCCGGAAGTCCTCGGTATTATGGTTATCTTCTGCACGGGAGCCGAATGGGTCTGCATGGCCGCAACGAGAGCGTGTCCCGTCTCGTGATATGCCACCACTTTCTTCTCGTGCTCCGAAAGCACGGTGTTCTTCTTCTGATATCCGGCGATCACCACTTCTATGCTCTCTTCAAGATCTTCCTGAGTGACGGCTTTGCGGCCGTTCCTCACGGCTCTCAGCGCCGCCTCGTTTATGATGTTTGCCAGCTCGGCGCCGGATGCTCCCGCCGCCATCCTCGCAATGGTATGAAAATCTATGTCTCCCGCCTTCTTTATCTTTCTGGCGTGTACCTCCAGTATGGCTTCTCTTCCCGCCAGATCAGGCAGCTCCACAGGCACTCTCCTGTCGAACCTTCCCGGTCTCGTCAGCGCCGGATCCAGCGAATCAGGCTGGTTCGTCGCCGCCAGTATTATCACGCCTGTGTTGTCGTCAAATCCGTCCATCTCCGTCAGAAGCTGGTTGAGGGTCTGTTCGCGCTCATCGTTGCCCGCTATGTTGCCGTTACGCTTCTTGCCTATGGCGTCGATCTCATCTATGAACACGATACACGGCGCCTTTTCTTTCGCCTGTTTGAAAAGGTCGCGCACCTTCGATGCTCCCATGCCGACGAACATCTCGACGAATTCGGAGCCCGATATGGAAAAGAACGGCACACCCGATTCTCCGGCTACGGCTTTCGCCAGCATGGTCTTTCCGGTTCCCGGAGGGCCTACCAGCAGCACGCCTTTCGGCATCGTTGCACCCACCTCGGTATACTTGTCCGGATCGTGGAGGTAATCGACGATCTCAGCCAGATTTTCCTTTGCCTCGTCCTCACCTGCCACATCGCTGAACCTGATGCCCTTCGTAGACTGCACGTACAGCTTGGCGTTGCTCTTACCCATACCGAACATCATGGAATTTCGTCCGCCCATCTGCTGCGTCAGCTTCCTGCTCATGTACTGCCCCAGCGCGATGAATATGATCAGCGGCAGCAGTATGGAAAGCAGCGTGGAAAGGATCGGAGACATGGTGCTCTTGATCTCCTTGCTGAACTTTGCGCCCGAATCGTACAGGCGCTGTGTCAGATCCGGATCCTCGACGATGCCCGTCTCGTATATCTTGTTCTTGTCCTTTTCGGTGAAGACGATCCTGTTGTCCTCGATCTCCACCTCATCTATGTTCTTGTTCTCTATCGCGTGCATGAACGTACTGTATCGTACCTCTGTCACCTGCTCCCGCGCCATCAGCGGCGCGCCTATGACATTGAAAAGCAGTATGATCAGGAGCACGATGATATAGTAGTACGCCATGGGTTTTCTCGGCGATTTTACTTCCTTCATTTTCTCCCGTTCCTCCTTTTATTCATGGGTATATTTTATCACCCTGCGCCGTTTTGATTCAATTTTCAGTTGCCGCCCCGTGTATAGACACAATGTCCCAAGTGTAAAACGGTCAGCCGCAATCCTTTCCCGCATCAACGAAATACCTGCGATCCGTTCCCGTTATAAGGCAGTATACCTGATGGACCACCATGTCGAGATCTCTCGTATCATCATCGGTCCACCCCTTCAAAAGACCCAATACCGCATTGCTGTGATATTTCAGCACCAGCTCCCTTTCCCGGTAACTACATCCGCTGTAAAGGCCCTCAGCCCTTGTCATCTCATCGAACATGCGCAGTATAGCCGCTTCAAGGAGCCGTTCCAGCTCTTCTCCGTAGCCGGTCCTGTGCCCCCGCCTCACATAGGGCGCCATCCCGACGGCCGTCCGGAAGAATTTTTTCAGCCGCTCCTCCGGCTCACAGTCTCCGCTCATGCTTTCGATCAGCCTGTCGGACTCCCTTTCTATGATCCACTTCATCATCTCGGTTATATCCCTGAAATGGTAATAAAACGCCTGACGCGTTATACCGCATTCGGCCACGATATCCTTGACCGTGAGCCGTTTCCCGTTTCCCTTCAGGACACACGCGGCAGCCGCTTCGGCTATCCTCTGCTTCATGCCCGCGTTGTCGTTCGCAGATCCCGTCATCCGTCCTACCTCTCTCCTTGTTTTACTTTCCCGCCGTTTCTCTCAGCATCTCTATCTCCCGCGCATATCCGGCCAGGTCGTTGGGCGTCTCCAGTATGCACGGCAGGCCGGCCAGCTTGGGATGGTGGACGATGCGCGACAGAGCTTCATACCCTATGGTCCCCTCTCCTATCTTCGCATGTCTGTCCTTGCGTGCTCCCACCGGATTCATGCTGTCGTTTATATGGAGCGCTTTCAGCCTGTCAAGCCCTATGACGCGGTCGAATTCGTCCAGCACGCCGTCCAGGTCTCCCGCTATGTCGTATCCGGCGTCGCTGACGTGGCACGTGTCGAGACAGACGCCGATCTTTTCATCGATCTCCACTCCGTCTATTATCTCCCGCAGCTCCTCAAAGCGCCCTCCGATCTCGCTGCCTTTACCTGCCATGGTCTCCAGCAGTATCACCGTGCTCTGCTCCGGCTTTATTATCCTGTTGAGCAGATCCGTTATCAGCGCTATGCCCTTTTCGACACCCTGACCCACGTGGCTGCCGGGATGAAAGTTGTAGTAGTTGCCCGGTATGTATTCCATCCGCTCCATATCGTCCGACATCGCCGTATATGCAAAGGCCCTGACCTTTTCCGTGGCGGAGCACGGAT
Organism: uncultured Bacillota bacterium; assembly: GCA_949287115.1. Lineage (GTDB taxonomy): Bacteria > Bacillota > Clostridia > Peptostreptococcales > Anaerovoracaceae > Lentihominibacter. The sequence continues at coordinate 3,856 of CASEFF010000203.1, forward strand.
TCAGCGTATAGGGAGCATGGGCCACCAGTCTGCCGAATCCGTGCTCCCGCGCAAGCTCCTTAAACCGCCTCACGTCCTCAGGATCTATGGCCTTCGCCCTGCCGCCTCTCGGATTGCGCGTAAAGAACTGAAACGTATCGGCGCCTATTGAAAGGGCTTCACGTCCCATGTTCTCAAATCCCTTTACCGATGACAGATGGCATCCAATGTATAATGGCGCCGCGCTGAGCGCGGCGCCTTTTACTGCACCTGTTTTTATGATATTTTCCGTATGTGCCGTCATATCTTTTCCGTCCCTGTGATCTTCCTATTCGACAGGCTTGAACATTTCCGCACCCTGCTTGCAGAGCGGGCATACGAAATCGTCAGGCAGCGTCTCTCCCTCGTAGACGTAGCCGCATATCGTGCATACGAAGCCCTTGCTGCCTGCTGCCGCCAGCTTTTCCTCGTTCTCTTCCCTGTCGGCTTCCTCCGCATCGGCAGTGGCGTTTTCCGACGCCTGCCTGCTGCCTGCCATCTCGGCTGCCAGCGCCTTTATCTGCGCCCTGCTGTCGTCGCTCACCGCCGACATTACGGTGACGTTGTTCTCCGCTATGGTGATATCCTTTGCACCTTCAAATGCTCCCTTCATTATCTTGAGAGCCGTCGGCGCCCACGAACCGTTTTCGATGAAACCTACGGTCCTGTTCTGGAAATTCCTCTCCTTCAGATGATCTATGAACTCCCTCATGAACGGGAATATGTCCGAATTGTACGTCGTCGTCGCCAGCACGAGCCTGTCGTATCTGAACGCATCCTCCACGGCCTCCGCCATGTCGCATCTCGCCAGGTCGTTGACTACGACCGTTTCCACGCCCTGAGCCTTCAGCTCCTGCTCGAGTATCTCCACCGCCTGCTTCGTATTGCCGTATACGGAAGTATAGCATATGCAAACTCCCGCGTCCTCAGGTCTGTATGCCGACCACGTGTCGTAAAGTCCTATGTAGTATGCCAGATCGCTGTCCAGCACCGGACCGTGGAGCGGGCAGATCACCTGTATATCGAGTTCCGCCGCCTTCCTCAGCACGTTCTGCACCTGAGCGCCGTACTTACCGACTATGCCTATGTAGTATCTTCTGGCTTCGCAGGCCCAGTCCTCATCGGCGTCGAGAGCGCCGAACTTTCCGAATCCGTCGGCCGAGAACAGTATCCTGTCCGTCGCGTCGTATGTCATCATCACTTCCGGCCAGTGCACCATCGGAGCGAACACGAACGTCAGCTCATGTTTTCCGAGGCTGAGGGTGTCTCCGTCCTTGACTTCCTGCGTCTTTCCCATATCCATGCCCGGGAAGAACTGACCTATCATCTTGAAAGTCTTCTTGTTGCCGACGATGACCGCCTGCGGATACTTTTCTCTGAACGCCCTGATGGATGCCGAGTGATCCGGCTCCATGTGCTGTACTATGAGATAGTCCGGCGCTTCTCCCTCCAGCGCTTCTTCGACGTTGGCGAGCCACTCGTCGGTCTTTCTCCTGTCTATCGTGTCCATGACGGCGTTGCTGTCGTCCTTTATTACGTACGAATTGTATGCCATGCCGTTTGGCACGACGTACTGACCTTCGAACAGGTCTATATCGTGATCGTTGGCTCCCACATAGATCACGGAATCAGTAACCTTGTTTATCATTTTTTCCTCCTTTTTAATATATCAAAAGCGCACGCGGCGCGATATTGCGATTTCACGGTGTCAGGGTGTCGCGGTGTCGCGATGTCACACTGCCTCACCGCCCCGCTACGGCAGCACCCTTATCTCGTCTCCCGCTTTGACCCTGCCGCTTTTTGTCACCTTGATGAATATACCTTCTCTCGGCATCACGCAGTCTCCCGCCAGCTCCCTTATGGCGCAGCCGTGATGGCACTCCTTGCCTATCTGGGTGACCTCTCCCTCGGCTTCGCCTATCTTCATCTTAGTACCGACCGGCAGCGTGAACAGCTCTATGCCTTCGGTAAGTATATTCTCTGCAAAATCTCCGCTCTTGAGCTGGAATTCCAGCGCCTTCTGCACCTTTGCCACGCTCTCGGCAGCCAGCAGGCTCACCTGCCTGTGCCACTTTCCGGCATGGGCGTCGCCCTCGATACCGTGATCTTCCCTCAGAAAAGCCTCGCCTATATCGTGCTTCTGCTCGCCCTTTTTCTCGCTGATGCATACGGCCTTGACGCGTCCTTTGGGAAGATGTATGGCCGCGCAGTCTCCCGCTTCACCCATGAGCACTTCCACTCCGTGCTTTATCGGTTTTATGACGGCTTCGAGGCACTCCGACGCCGCCTTCCTGCTGCCCGGCAGGTTTATTATCAGCGTATGTTTTCTCAGGCCTGCCGCCGCTCTCGACAGCATACCCATCGGCGTTATCTTCATGCTCTCGGCGCGCATGGCTTCCGGTATGCCTCTGACCTCTCTGTCGACGACTGCCAGCGTCGCCTCCGGCGTCACATCCCTCATGGAAAATCCCGTGCCGCCCGTCGTCACCGTCAGCGTTACCTTCAGCTCGTCGGCGCACTTTATCAGTTCTTCCTTTATCTGCTCCATATCGTCGGGGATCATCGTCCTGTAATCTACATTCCATCCGTTCTCCTCGAGTATGGCGACTACGGCATCTCCCGCCGTATCTTCTCTCAAACCCTGTGAGCCCTTATCGCTCATGGTTATCACCGCTGCTCTGTATTCCATAATCCCTCCTGATCTATGTCTCCGCTCTTGCCTCCCCTTTTGGAAAGCAGACAGATCCGCTCTATGACCATGTCCTTCTGGACAGCCTTGCACATATCGTATACGGTCAGCGCAGCCGCCGATACGGCCGTCAGCGCCTCCATCTCGACGCCCGTCACGCCGCGGCATTTCACCTCGGCCCTTATCTCCACCGCCGGGAGTTCCTCGTTAAGCTCGAACCTTATATCTATTCCCGTCAGCATCAGCGGATGGCACATGGGAACTATGTCCGACGTACGCTTTGCCGCCATGATGCCGGCCACCTGCGCCGTTCCCAGCACATCGCCCTTTTTCATACCGCCGCTCTTTATCAGCCCGAACGTTTCCCTGTTCACCAGCACTCTTCCGGCAGCTACGGCGACGCGCTCCGTCTCGGACTTGCTGCCGACGTCCACCATCTTCGCTCTGCCTTCTTCGTTGAAATGAGTAAAATCTGCCATTTACGCCTCCTGTGTCAGCCTCCTATGCTGTTCATGTTCCTTCCTGCGTGGCTCGGATTGTCCGCGTCGAGAGTTTCCCTCATCTGAGGTTTGCTCAGTATGGCCTGCCTTATTATCTCCGTCATCTCTTCGCGGTTCTTACCCTTGACCGATATCTCCGCTCCCGAGTGGAGGCACGGTTTCAGCATCCCGTCGGCCGTGAGCCTTATCTTGTTGCAGCCCTCGCAGAAATCGCAGCTTATCGGTCTTATGAGACCCACTCTGCCCTTTGCGCCCGGAAGGGCATACATCACCGCCACTCCGTCTATCATCGTGCCGTTGCCGCCGTCCAGCGGCTCGAGTCCCGGTACGCTTTCCAGCACTCTGACGCAGCTTATGAACCTGGCCTTTTCAAATCCTATGCCGCCGCCTATGGGCATCAGCTCTATGAACCTCACTTCGAGGGGCCTGTCGACGGTCAGCTTCACGAAATCCTCTATCTCGTCATCGTTGAAACCGCCCATCAGCACCGTGTTTATCTTTATCTTTTCGAATCCCGCATCGAAGGCGGCCTCTATCCCGGCAAGGGCGTCGCCCAGCTCGCCGACCCGCGTTATCTCCCTGTACCGGTCTTCCCTAAGCGTGTCGAGGCTGATGTTCACCCTGTCGACTCCCGCTTTTCGCAGCTCCTTCGCGCATCCCGGCAGCAGCGTGCCGTTTGTCGTGATGCAAAGCTCCTCGACGCCGTCTATTGACGCTATGTTATGGCACAGCTCAACTATGCCCCTCTTTACGAGGGGTTCGCCGCCCGTGACGCGTATCTTCCTGATGCCCAGCGATACCGCCGCCTTTACCGCGTCTATCGTCTCCTCCGCCGTCATCATCTCGGCATGATCCCGCTTGACTATGCCCTCTTCGGGCATGCAGTATCTGCACCTGAGATTGCACAGCTCGGTGACCGATATCCTCATGTAATCTATCGTTCTTCCGTAATTATCTATCATAGCATCATTATATCAGAAAAGGTCATATTAGTCAGCAAGTGTTTTGTATGCAAAGGATATGCGCAGGGGGGGATGGGTTTGCGGTAGCCCCATGGGGTCACTGTAATCTCATGTGCCTGCGTTTTTGCAGTTGCCTGTACGATTTCCCGCGCGTGACTGCAAAATTTTCAACCTTTGCGGACGCCCTTCCCCCTGACGTGCCCATTAAAGCCCCGAAAATGCTGTTCCGGGCCCTTTACCAAAAAGGTGAAGAACTCCTGACCCATTGGATTTTGCAGTTGTTTTGCCGGAAGTGCGTCGATGACTGCAAACCACCGATGTATGGCCGCAGAGCCGATGCATGGACGCCGCCTTGACTTTTCCCGACGCCGGCGCCATAATCATGATATGACTACAGATAACAGGAAAAAAACGGATCGCCCGTGCGTATACATGCTCAGATGCGGCGACGGAACTTTATATACGGGCTGGACCAACGACTTCGAAAGGCGTCTGGCTGCCCACAGGAGCGGCAAAGGCGCCAAGTACACGAAAGGGCGCGGGCCGCTGACTCCGGCGTACATCGAATACATGCCCGACAGATCGTCGGCCGCAAAGCGTGAAGCTGCCATCAAAAAGCTGACGCTGCAAAAGAAAAGACTTCTCATCGATTCGCCGCTGAATGCGCTGAAGGCGGCGGAAGAACAGGAGACGCCGGGTTCGACTGAGCCTTCAAAGATGTAAGGGCGATAGCGGCGACGGCTTCGGGCTTATTCCACACCGTAATATCGGTCGGAAAAAGCGGTCTGCCTTCCGGACAAACTATCGTAGACCCGCCCTGCACAGCCTGTTAGCGATAAAATCCGACGCTTTTCAGTCGGTTTTTTGAAGAGAATATCGCAAATACCGTTTAACAATCCATTAGCGATAGCGATTTCCCAGTATATGGATATATTCTATCGCTACGGCTTTCAGAATCCGCGACAGCGATAATCCGCCTCGAAAAAAACAAAAAAACAGGCTCAAACTATCGCTGCCATCGCTGTTTTGAGCAGTTAGCGATAATCGGTCTGTCATCACGGGGCAAAGGGGCGAAGGGATACAGCGCGCAGGTGATGTCCTAAGAAAACAGAAAAGACCGCCCGCGCCTTTTGCGCAAAAGCGGTCTGAAGTCCTGTCTGCACCCGTGCAGGGTATTCACACAATGTCGTTACTTTTCACCGGCCTGCTGCATGAGCAGATCTCTGAAATCGCCGGCCGAAGCGCCGTAGTCTTCTATATCTCCTTTGAGTCCTTCGGCAGCGCCCTTTTCATCCAGGGACACCGTCACGGTCTCATCTTCGGCTCCTGCCGATATGAGCGGATATGTCCACTGCACCTTGCCCACCGACGGCATCAGCGCCATCATCTGCTGGGCGCACAGCTTCATGTTGTCATCCAGCGTCTTCTTGTCGTTTTTCTGGACCGAATCATCGATCGCCACCGTCAGCACACGCGTATCTCCGTCGGCGGTTATCGTCACATCATATCCGCCGGTGATGTCCTCCAGCTTCATCGCTTCCATCAGATCGACCACCGCCGATGTGTCGTTGACATCTTCCACACGCTTGCCGTAAAGTTCCCTGGCATATTCTTCGGATGTATCGATCGTCATGGCTTCCGCATCCACCGTTTCGATGCTGTTTTCGGCGGATACCTCGTCTCCCTGACCGCGGCTCATCACTATCATCACGGCCGCGACGCCGAGTATCACGATCACCAGCCCCAACAGTATCAGTCTTACAGCTCTGGCATTGTCAAACAGTCTTCCCATAGTATCCCACCTCGCTCTTAAGATGTTTTCAGTTATAACATCTTTTTATGACAGGTATGTGACAGCCATGTAGCTATTCTGCAAATTGGCTGTTGTACAGGTTCGTGTAAAATCCGCCTTTCGCCAGCAGTTCTTCGTGATTTCCCTGCTCGATTATATCTCCGTGATCCAGCACCAGTATGTGGTCCGCATCCTTTATCGTCGACAGCCTGTGGGCTATCACGAAGCTGGTCCTGCCTTCCATCAGCTTTGCCATGGCCTTCTGGATCAGCGCCTCCGTCCTCGTGTCGACGGAGCTGGTGGCTTCGTCCAGTATCAGTATCGGCGCATCTGCAAGGAACGCACGGGCGATGGTGAGAAGCTGCTTCTGACCCTGCGAGATGTTGGTAGCCTCTTCGTTGACTTCCATATCGTAGCCTTTGCTCTGGGTCTTTATGAAGTGGTCTATGTGGGCTGCTCTGGCGGCCGCCTCCACTTCCTCATCGGTCGCCTGCGGGTCGCCGTACCTGATGTTCTCCCTGATGGTGCCGTTGTTGAGCCACGTGTCCTGAAGGACCATGCCGAACATCTCTCTCAGGTTCTCCCTGGAAAGGGACGTGATGTCGTGGCCGTCTATGGTTATCCTTCCGCCGTCCAGCTCGTAAAAACGCATGAGCAGCTTGACGATGGTCGTCTTTCCGGCTCCCGTCGGCCCCACTATGGCCACCCGCTGACCCGGCTGGGCCGTGAAGGAAAAGTCCTTTATGACAGGCTCCTGAGGGCTGTACCCGAACTTCACGTTTTCAAA
>CASEFF010000204.1 GCA_949287115.1 uncultured Bacillota bacterium
ATGCTTTTCCGTATGTACAGCAGATGGTGTGAGAAAAAAGGATACAAGGCGAAGCTCATAGACATGCAGGATGATACGGAAGGCGGCATAAAGAGCGCCACTCTCCTCGTGGAAGGCGAGTACGCCTACGGGTATCTGAAAAACGAGAAAGGCGTCCACAGGATAGTGAGGATATCGCCTTTTGATTCGTCGGGCAGACGCCATACGTCCTTTGCATCCCTTGATGTCGTTCCGGAGATAGATGATGATGTCGAGGTGGAGATAAACAGCGAAGACCTGAGGATAGATACGTTCCGCTCCAGCGGAGCAGGCGGGCAGCACGTAAACAAGACGGATTCCGCCATCAGGATCACCCACATACCGACCAATATAGTCGTGACATGTCAGAACGAGCGGTCGCAGCACCAGAACAGGGAGACCGCCATGAAGCTGCTGATGTCCAAGCTGATAGAGCTGAAGGAACAGGAGAAGAAGGAAAGTCTCGACGAGCTGAAGGGCGACTACAGCCAGATAACATGGGGCAGCCAGATCAGATCTTACGTTTTCCATCCGTACACGATGGTCAAGGATCACAGGACGGGAGCGGAAGTCGGCAATGTGGAAGCCGTCATGGACGGAGACATCGACTATTTCATCAACGAGAAGCTTAAACAGAAGGAGTAAAAGATGAACATCATCGGGATGATAGCCGGAGAATTCAAACTCAAAGAGTCACAGGTGGCAGACACTGTGGCTCTTATTGATGAAGGGAACACTATCCCGTTCATAGCAAGATACAGAAAAGAAGCCACAGGTGGCCTTAGCGACGAGATCCTGAGGGACATGGACGAGCGGCTCACCTATCTGAGGAACCTGCAGGAGAGAAAGGACGAAGTGACGCGCCTCATAGACGAGCAGGGCAAGCTGACGGACGAGCTGAGACAGCAGATAGAAGAAGCCGAGGTGCTCCAGAGGGTGGAGGACCTTTACAAGCCGTATAAAAAGAAAAAGGCGACGCGTGCTTCGAAGGCGAAGGAAAAGGGTCTGGAACCCCTCGCGCTCATATTCATGGGTCAGGAGGAGGCCGGAGCACCGCAGGAGATTGCGGTACCGTTCGTCGATCCCGAAAAGGGAGTGGACACCGCGGAGGATGCCGTGGCGGGAGCATGCGACATAATAGCCGAGATGATATCCGATGATCCGGATATCACGGCGGCGGTCAGGGAAAAGACGTTCGAGACGGCTGCCATCGTCACGGAAGCAGCAGATCCGGAAGAGAAGACCGTTTACGACATGTATTACGATCACAGCGAGCCGGTGAAAAGCATACCTAACCACAGGGTGCTCGCCATAAACAGGGGAGAAAAGGAAAAGAAGCTGAAGGTGAAGGTCAGCACCGATGCGGAGAAGATGGAAGAACTCATAGCAGGCCGTGTCGTAAAGGACGGCGGCTCTCAGTTCGAGGGACTTTTACGGGAGACGGTTGCCGATGCATACAAGAGGCTCATGGCGCCGTCCGCAGAGCGCGAGATCAGAAACGCGCTGACGGAGCGTGCCGAAGCGGAGGCGGTCAAGGTCTTTGCAAAGAACACGGAAAAACTGCTGATGGTGCCACCGGTTAAGGGAGCGAGGATAATAAGCATAGACCCGGGGTACAGGACGGGCTGCAAGGTGGCCGTACTCAACGAAACGGGAAAGCTGCTGGCCTACACGACCGTATTTCCGACGGAGCCGAAAAAGGATATAAAAGGGACGGAAGCCGTGCTGGGTAAACTGGCGGACAAGTTCAGGATAAACACCATAGTCATAGGCAACGGCACGGCGTCGCGGGAGACGGAGGAAGTGGTCGCCGATTTCATAAGGAAGAGCGGCAGGGATATCCACTACACTATAGTAAACGAGGCGGGAGCATCGGTGTATTCGGCGTCAAAGCTGGCGACCGAGGAATATCCCGATCTGGACGTCACGGTGAGAGGCGCCATGTCCCTCGGCAGGCGTTTGCAGGATCCTCTTGCGGAGCTGGTGAAGATACCGACGAAGAGCATAGGGGTCGGTCAGTATCAGCACGATATAAACCAGACCCTTCTTGAAAACGCCCTCGATAACGTGGTGGAAGACTGCGTCAACAGAGTGGGCGTCGAGCTCAACACGGCATCGCCTTCGCTGCTGGCTCACGTTGCCGGTATAAACATGGGCATCGCAAGGAACATAGTGGATTACAGGGAGAAGAACGGAGCGTTCAAAAAGCGCGGAGAGCTTAAGAAAGTGCCGAAGCTGGGCGACAAGACGTTCGCCCAGTGTGCGGGATTCATCAGGATATCGGGCGGAGACGAGCCCCTTGACGGCACATCTGTTCATCCTGAGTCATACGGCGTCGCAGGATCGATGATGAAAAAACTCGGCATAGACAGGGACGAGCTGAGGAAGGGCGGCATACCGGACATAGACGAAAGGATATGGGCGGCTTACGGTGAGGACGAGGCCGGGAAGCAGAAAGACAGCAGATCCGGCAGCGGCAAGATGCGGGCAAAGAGCTTTGCAGATCTCAAGGCCATATCAAAGGAGCTTTCTCAGGGAGATAAAAAGCCGAAGCGGAACATGAAGAAGGCCATAGAGAAGATGGCTGCCGATCTCGATGTCGGCGTGCCGACGCTTTCCGATATAGTGGCGGAGATGAAAAAGCCGGGACGCGATCCCCGTGAGGACGCACCTCCCGTGGTGTTCAGAAACGATGTCAGATCCTTCGACGATCTTGAAGTAGGCATGGAGATGGACGGCACGGTGCGAAACGTCGTGGACTTCGGCGCTTTTGTCGACATAGGCGTGAAAAACGACGGACTGGTGCACATATCGCAGATGAGCGATCGGTTCATAAAGCATCCGATGGATGTCGTTTCGGTGGGAGATACCGTAAAGGTGAGGATAATCAGCATAGACAGAGAAAAGCAGAAGGTGGGACTCACCATGAAGCTGAAGCAGGGAGGAAAAGCATGAGCAGTGCCATTGGCAATATAGATACGGTGCTCTTTGATTTTGACGGTACCGTGATGAATACAAATGATGTAATATTGCAGTCGTGGCAGCATACCTTCAGGACGCTGCGCGGCAGAGAAGAGGATCCGGAAGTGCTTTTGAAGACTTTCGGTGAGCCTCTTGAAACGACGATGAAGAAGTTCTTCCCCGAGATCCCTGTGGAGGAGTCCATAAAGGTGTACAGGAGTTTTCACTACGATAACTTCGGCGATCTGATAAGCGTGTTCCCGGGGATGGATGATCTGATTGCGGAAGTGAAACGCCGCGGGTACAGGCTGGGGCTGGTGACGTCCAGACTGTACAACACGACGATGCAGGGACTTGAAAAGTACGGGCTGAAAGAGTATTTTGACGTCATAGTCACCGCCAACGATACGACGAAACACAAGCCGGATCCGGAGCCTGTGAACATCACCCTTGAAAAGCTGGGGGCTAAGCCGGAAAACTCCATAATGCTGGGAGATACTCTCTTCGACCTGCTGTGTGCGAAAAACGCCGGCATCAGATCGGTGCTCGTATCGTGGTCGCTGGCTCTCAGCGGCAAGACGAAAGAGGATCTGGGCGACGCAGCTCCCGACTACATACTGGAGAAACCGGAGGATCTGCTGGAGATAATATGAACGTGACAGGACCGCGAAAGCGGTCTTTTTTGTATGTATAAAAAAAAACTCATAAAAATTGCGCTCATAAAAATTGCTTTGCAGTAAGAAGAGATAGTGTAAAATAGTTGTGGAGTTTTCAGAGAAATAAAAGAAGAGACCGACTCCAAAGTGATAAAATAGTTTTACCCAAAAACAA
>CASEFF010000205.1 GCA_949287115.1 uncultured Bacillota bacterium
GACACGGAACTGGTGAAGGAATTCGTCGAGGCGCTGGCAAGAGAGATGGGCCTCACCATACATCTGAAGATGCTGGCGGGAGAGAATTCCCATCACATAATAGAAGCCGTTTTCAAGGGAATGGGCAGGGCGCTGAGGCAGGCCTGCGCCATAGAGGAAGAATACGCCGACGAGATACCGTCGACAAAAGGAGTTTTGTGATGATAGCCATAATAGATTACGGTGTGGGAAACCTGTTCTCACTGACCGCGTCCTTAAAGTACATAGGCGCGGAAACGAAGGTGACGGGAAATGCGGACGATATAAAGGCGGCCGACAGGATAATACTTCCGGGAGTCGGAGCTTTTGAAGACGCCATGGAAAAGCTGAAGGCGACAGGTCTTGTGGATACCATAATGGAAGAGACATCGAAGGGAAAGCCGCTCCTCGGTATATGTCTGGGTATGCAGCTTCTGTTCAGGGAAAGCCACGAATACGGCGTACATAAGGGTCTGGGGCTCATAGACGGCGTGGTGGCGTCCATAGACGATGATCTGAAGAAGGAAGGCATAGACGGTCTCAAGGTGCCGCACATAGGCTGGAACTCCCTGCGTTTTGATGAGGATGAACCGCTGTTCAAATACATAAAGCAGGGAGACTGCGTGTATTACGTCCACAGCTTTTACGGCCGGGACTGTGAGCAGAGCGTCATAGCGGACTCGATGTACGGCATAAAGATAACGGGAGCCGTCAGGAACGGCAAGGTGTACGGCACTCAGTTCCACCCTGAAAAGAGCGGAGACGTGGGGCTTGACATATTGAGAGCATTCATGGAGGTGTAGCGGAATATGGATATTTTTCCTGCGATAGATCTGAGAGACGGGAAAGCGGTAAGGCTCTTTCAGGGAGATTACGACAAGATGACGGTATACGGTGAAGATCCCGTTGCCATAGCCGCGTCGTTTAGGGAAAAGGGGGCGGAAAACCTGCACCTTGTGGATCTGGACGGGGCAAAAGACGGCAGGCTGGTTAATTACGATACCATCAGCAGGATAGTAAAATGCGTCGACATGTTCGTCGAAGTGGGCGGCGGCATAAGGGACGAGGAGCGTATACGTCAGTATCTGGATCTCGGCGTCGGGAGAGTGATACTGGGCACCGTTGCCGTCAGGGAGCCGGAATTTCTTGCGGACATGGTGAAAAAGTACGGAGATAAGATAGCTGTCGGGGTCGATGCGAAAGACGGATATGTGGCCGTCAACGGATGGAAGGAGATCACCGGAGAGCGCAGCTTTGAATTCTGCCTGCATCTCAGGGACATTGGCGTAAAGACTGTGATATATACCGATATATCGAAAGACGGCAGTCTTGGCGGCACCAATATGGAAGTCTACAGGAAGCTGAAGGAGATAGAAGGGCTTGATATAGTGGCGTCGGGCGGCATCAGTTTCATGGAGGAGATAACAGAGCTGAAGGATCTGGTCGGTGCAGCCATACTGGGCAAAGCCATATACAGCGGCGCGCTGGATCTGAAAAAGGCAGTCGAAGCGGCGAGATAGAGTCGTATGTGCCGCAGGTATCATGATATGGTATCGTGGCGGGGAAAGGTGAAGATATGATTACCAAGAGGATAATACCGTGTCTGGATGTCAGGAACGGACGTGTCGTGAAAGGCCGTAAGTTCGAAGGGATAAGGGATGTTTCGGATCCCGTGGAGATGGCAAGGTTTTACAACAGGGAAGGCGCCGATGAGCTGGTGTTTTACGATATCACGGCCAGCGTCGAGGAAAGAGGGATATTCACGGATATACTTAAGAAAGTGGCTTCCGAGATATTCATACCTCTTACGGTAGGCGGCGGCATAAACACGCTGGATGACTTTGACAGGGTGCTCAAGTGCGGAGCGGATAAAGTCAGCGTCAACAGCGGAGCCATAAAGGATCCGGGAATAATAGAGAAGGCTGCGAAAAAATACGGAGATCAGTGCGTCGTGCTGAGCATGGATATAAAGCGTGTCGACGGCGGCTTCAGGCTGTTCTCAAAGGGAGGCCGCGAGGATACGGGAATAGATGCTCTTCAGTGGGCTGTCGACGGCGTCAACAGCGGTGCCGGCGAGCTGGTGGTAAACAGCATAGATACGGACGGCGTGAAGGAAGGATTCGACCTGGAACTTTTGGACGAGATAGCGGCCAGGGTCAACGTGCCGATAATCGCATCGGGCGGCGCCGGTAAAATGGAGGATTTTTCCGAGCTGTTCAGGCACAAAGGCATTGATGCGGGTCTTGCGGCCAGCATATTCCATTATAAGGAGATAAGGATAGCGGATCTCAAGAAATACCTGAGAGAGCAGGGAGTGGAGGTAAGATTATAATATGGATATCGATAAGCTGAAATTCGATGAAAAGGGACTGATACCGGCCATAGTGCAGGATTATTATACGAAGCAGGTGCTGACGGTGGCGTACATGAACAGGGAGGCTCTGGAGATAACGCTGAGGGAAGGACAGACGTGCTTTTACAGCAGGAGCAGGCAGCAGCTGTGGAGAAAGGGC
>CASEFF010000206.1 GCA_949287115.1 uncultured Bacillota bacterium
GTTATCTATGACCCTCAGGATGTTCACGAAGACCTGCACTTCCACGGTCTCGAAGTATCCTCCCGTGTTCTCGCCGTACGCAGGTATTCCCCTGTCGTTGAGGAATTTTTCCAGCGGCCCTATGGACGATTTGTTTCTGGACAGTACGACGATATCCCGGTATTCCACCTCACGCGTGATACCGCCTTTGACATCGTATATCCTCTTGCCAAGGCTCTTCCTTATCAGTTCCGCCACCAGTTCCTTTTCCGGATCGGCATCCATATCCCCGTTATAGCCAGACGCCACCGCGATATGATACTCGGAGCGCATCCCCGGATGATTCCCGTCTATGGAGCACCTGAGCCTTGCGTTTTCATCGTAATCGTCCATGACGGAGTCGAACACTCTGTTGACCGTCTCAGTCACATTGAACTTGCTCCTGAAGTTGCTGCTCAAGTCTATCTTTATGCTGTTTTCGTCTCTGCCTTCCGAATACTGCCTGTATTTACGCTTGAATATCTCCGGTTCCGCCAGCCTGAACTTGTAGATGCTCTGCTTCACGTCGCCCACCATGAACAGATTGTCTTCCCGCGATATCCTTCCGACGATGGTCTCCTGCAGCATATTGCTGTCCTGAAATTCATCTATAAAGATATATCTGAACTTGTCGCGGTATTCGTCGGCCGCCATATCGTTGCGCAGTATATCTATCGCATAGTGCATGACATCGTCGAAATCGACGATGTTCCTCTCCGCTTTCATCTCCCTGAAAACAGATTCGAATTCTCCCAGCAGCCCTGTCAGATACGCCGTATCTACGTATGACTCCCCGAGCTCCCGATCGTATTCCTCCATCCTTCTGGCAAAGTATTTCTTCTTTATATCATCAAGTATCTTCTTCCCGCTCTTTCTCAGAGAAGACACCCTTTCCTTTACGGTCTCATAATCCTCCTGCTGATCCTTCGAAGCCCGCATAGCGTTGAATTTCAGCGTTTCCATTGAGCTGCGGCACTTTTCGAGGCGCTCCGCGACCGTGCCCGGCTCTCCCAGAGCCTGTGCGACCTTCTCTACCTTTTCCGCATCGTTATACGCCTTTTCACATATGCTGTCTATGCCTGCCGCTTCAAGAAGCTCCGCCGCCTCCCCGTACATTTCCACAGCCCGCGCAAGGCCGTCTTTCACAAGGTCGTATACGAACACGTCAAGTCCGAGAGCCGCTGCCGGCGACTCACCATTCAGAAGCTCAGTCGATCTTTCCGCCCATTCCATATAGTCTGGGATGCTCCTCATCTCATTGTAAAGGGACACGATGTTTTTCTTTATCCTGTCATCGTTCCTGTCTCCGCTGTACTTTCTGAGGAATCCGGTAAACCCTTCGTTGTCGTTTTCAAACCTGTCCTCGAACAGCCTGTCGACCGCCTCGTTCTTCATGATGGAAACTTCCACGTCGTCCCCTATCTTGAATCCGGGCTCCAGATCCGTAAGGTAAAAATACCTCCTCATAACTTCGAGGGCAAAGGTATGGAACGTGCTTATGTTGGCTCCCGGTATCAGTGAAAGCTGCCTTCCGAGAAAGTCCACGTCCGCTCCCGGCTCCGCCATCTGCGCTTCTATGGCCTTCTCAAGACGGCTTTTCATCTCGGCCGCAGCCGCGTTCGTGAATGTCGTTATCAGGAACCTGTCTATATCCACCTTATCTTCTGTTACGAGCTTCTTTATCCTCTCTATCAGCACCGCGGTCTTTCCGGAGCCCGCAGCCGCCGATACGAGGATGTTCTTTCCTCTCGTCTCTATGGTGTCTTTCTGCGCACGAGTCCATTCCATGAACCGTTCCATCCTTTCAAATCCGTTTTGATAAACGCTGCCGCAAATACTACCTTACAGCAACGCCGTGTCTGATCGTGGTATTTTATTATAACAGACGAGCTTGTCGAAGTCTGTTTCAATAAATACTACCTTGCGGCAACGCCGTGTTCGATCGTAGTATTTTATTATAACATACGCTGCAAATCTTCATATCACGATTTTTACGGCAAAGACCGCCCGTATGGTGTATAATATGATACGTAAGTCAATTCCGCATAAACAAGAGGTGAACGATATGGAAAAATTCAACCGTCCGACCATGCTCATGATATTAGACGGATACGGTCTCAATAAA
>CASEFF010000207.1 GCA_949287115.1 uncultured Bacillota bacterium
GATGCTCCCTCCTCAGCGGCTGCTCCCGCAACTTTTGTCGGGAAAAAGATCCCTGTTACGCCTCTGCGTTCTTCCGGAGTTTCCTTTGGTGCAGACATTATGTCGTCGTAATGGATCACTGCCTCGATATCTATTCCCGCCGCTTTCGCCTTCCTGCAGGCAAGATTTCCGTTCATTACATCGCCTGCGTGATTGGCGATGGTAAGCAGGACAGGACTTCCGTCATCGATGTCTTTTATGGCCTGAAACAGTTTTTTCCCGGACTGAGCAGCAAATACGTCACCCAGCGATACCAGATCGTAAAGCCCGTAACCCACCTGCCCCGGCGTTCCCGGTTCATGTCCGCCGCCGTTGCCTATGACCAGCTTGACCTTTCCCTGCTCTTTCGGAGTCGCCCTCGTCACGTTGTGCGTTCCTTCTGCCAACGAAAGATAGTGCTTATTGGCAAGAACGTAACCTTCCAATGTCTCCTGCATTATATCTTCGACTCTGTTAAGGAATTTTTTCATCGCCGCCACCTCTTTACTCATTGATATAGTCGCTCATCGCTCTGATTATCTTTGACATCGTTACTGCGCCGGCATCGATATGGCCTTTTGATTCTTCCTGCAGGAATTTCGCCCTTCCTTTTTTAGCGACCATGTCTTTAGTGGCTTCGGCACCTTTTTCAGCCGCCTCTGCCGCACAACCGGTACACTCCTTTAGTGAAGCCCCCTGATCCATAGCCGACTTGAACGCATCGCATGCCGGAGAAAGCGCATCTATCAGCGTCCTGTCGCCTTCCTTGGCTCCGCCGACGAGTTTGATCTCCTCGAGCCCTGCGTTCAGCAACGCATATACATCCTCAGTATCGATATCAGCCTTATCATCAATGGCTTCGGCACCGCCCGTGAAGAGTCCGCCTATGATCAGGCCGATAGCGCCTCCCATGGTGTCCGCCAGTTCGTCGCCGGTCGCTTCCAACGCTTCTTTCGGACTGTCAAAATCCGTTTCTTCCAGCATGGTCTTCACTGCGGAAAACCCTCTTTCCACAGTGAAGCCGTGATCTCCGTCTCCCACATAGCTATCGAGCCTGCAAAGCTCCTCTTTCGAACTGATAGCAGCATCAGCAACGAATTTCAGCATTTCAACTGTTTCCGCTGTGTTCATCTTCATACTCCTTTTTATAAACCCTCTTTTTGCATCTGTTTCAGCGCCTCTTCCGCCGCTTCAAGCGTCCACTGTACGTCTTCATCCGTCAGCACGAAGCATAGGAGCCAGCGGTTTTCCGGAAGGATGAGAACACCGTTGTCTTCCATGAGCGTACGGAATCTGGCATTTTGTTCTTCGCTTTTATCTGCGATCTCATCGAATGTATAAACCGGCTTTCGGCCTCCGTCAACGCCGAATATCGTATAGAAACACCCCGGATTTTCCGTTATCCTTACCTTGAAACCGTATTTACCGGCCAATTCCACGATACCGTCCATGATCTTTTCCTGTCTGGCATACATATCCTTATACATCTGACCGTCGTTTCTCGTCAGAATATCGATGGTGGTCGCCGCCGCTCTCTGAGCCAGAGGCCATCCGTTAAACGTCCCTGCCGAGAGGACATTCTGCTCCGGAAGGACTCTCATAACTTCGTCGACACCCGCTACAAAGGCCGATGCCACACCGCCGGCAAACATTTTACCAAATGTCGCCAGATCAGGCTTCACGCCGAACAGTTCCTGAGCACCGCCCGGCGCCACTCTGAATCCCGTCAGTACTTCGTCCATGCTCATCACGACGTTGTACTTCGTGCAAAGCTCTCTGATCTTCTCAAGGAAACCCGGCTTTGGCTGTATGGAATAACCGTTTATCGGTACAGCCTCAAAGTGACATATCGCGATCAGATGTCCGTACTTTTCAAATGTATCTTCGAGGATATCAAAATCATTGAATGGAATGACCAGTGTCTCCGATCTCGAAATCTCACTGAGCCCCGGACACCACGAATGATCGTCCTCTCTGACCGTCATTACCGGCATACCGCTCGGCGACGGATCGTACTCTCCGCCGAATACATTGTCGATCCATCCGTGGAAACACTCTGCAAACTTGAGTATCATCTTCTTTCCCGTATATGCTCTGGCTATTCTTATGGCGACCTGTACGGCTTCCGTTCCCGTCATTGCCATCTTGATACGGTCAGCATTCGGCACATACTTTCTGATCAGCTTGCCAAGCTTGATATCATCCTCCGAAAAGAAGAAGCTCGATGTCGGCTGCGTTTTGATCAGATCTATCAGCGCTTCCGACAATTCCGGATGCACGGCGCCGAGAGCGGTCGGTCCGTATGAAATGCAGTAATCTATATATTCATTCCCGTCCACATCGTAGAGTCTGGCGCCCTGACCGTGATCTATGAACATCCTGTAATTCTGCGCACTTACCTTTATCCTCATATTCGAGTGGGCGACAGGAAAATAGTCCAGAAATTCCTTTGTCATCGCCTTACTCTTGGGGCAGTCGTTTTTTTTCTTCATAATCATTTTTTTATTCCCCTTTCCTTATCAATACATTTGAATTACATTTCCAGCTTTCCGGAATTTACGCTGTCTCTGAACGACTTATTGGCTTTGTAGCCTATCAGCAGATACAGGATACCTATGACAGTCCAGATGATACCTATGGTCAACGTAATTCTGTTCATATTGAACATGACAACGAAAACGCACAAGGCCGCCAGACACGGTATCAGCAGGCTGCTGAATATCCTTCTGTCTCTCTTTCCTATCCAGAAGTAAACTACGACCGAGAAGTTCACGAATATGACGCTCACACAACCACCGTAGGAAATTAGTTCGGACGTGATCTCGTAAGAGGTCAGCAGCGATCCCAGTATTGCCACTACGGCTATGAACAGGATGCTATTCACAGGAGTTTCCGTTTTCGGGTTCACCTTCGCGAAAAATCTCGGTATTACTCCGTTTCGACCCATACCCAGCAGTACGCGGCTGGTGATCGTAAAGTACGACATTATGCAGGCCAGTATGCTTATGTTGTTTATGACTACAAGTATTGCGGCAAATGTCGGATTAGTGAACAGCTCCAGCATATACATGTACGCCGTATCGAAGTTTTCCTCCGGTATGGTCTGCCAGTCCATCACCGCTCCCATCAGGTATGTACTCGATATCATGAAAAATACCTGAATGAGTACCGCTACCATTATCGCCCTGCTCATCTTTTTCTTTGTCATCGTCGTTTCTTCCGATAATGTAGTCATACCGTCAAATCCCAGCATTGCCATGACAGCGATGGCCGTTCCGCCCAGTACGCCGTTCCAGTTGATGGTGTCGGGGTCATATATGGCATCCGAATGGAAAACGTTGATTCCGTTGGCGATCATGTCTCTCACCGCTCCGAAGCAGAGAACGATGATGACCATAAATGCTGCGATACCTATGATGATCTGGATAGATGTGCTAAGCTTCAGTCCTATGATACATGCCGCCGTTATAAGCAACCCGAATAATACTATGAACACCCACTCCGGTATATTCTGAAATATCCCCGAGAAATACATCGCATTGATACGCAGCGTGAACATCGGAACAACGCCATAATCGATCATAAGAACCCATCCAACGAGAAAACCGATCTTGGAATTTATACCCCTCGTCGTATAGATGTATGCGCCACCGGCCTCCGGGAATACCTGAAGCATACGCTGATACGAGAATACCGTAAGGATCAGGATCACCGCCGCAATGGCAAACGAGATATAGCTGTATCCGTTGGTCATCGGCTGGAGTATCGGATAATATGTCATTCCTCCGCCGGGGCCCATGGTAAGGACTCCGAAAAATACGATCGGCCAGAACCCTATCGTTCGCTTCAGGCCGCCTTCCTGTAATGTATTGTCTGCATTACTCATTTGTTTCCTCCTTTTCATTGATGATAATGTTACGCCCCTTTTAATGGCATCATGATACAGAGATACGCTTACAGAAAGTTTACTTGAA
>CASEFF010000208.1 GCA_949287115.1 uncultured Bacillota bacterium
ACCGGATAATATCGCCGGTCGCGGAGGCCCTTCGTACTGCTCAGATGATCCGCTCCGAATATCCCGACTTCACGGTTCAATGCTTTTCAATGATAAAATCACCGTATTTTCATGCCTGTTTCAGACGCAAAATATCCCGAGTCGCTTCCTGATCGCAACTCGGGATATTTTTTCATCGTTTTCTCGTATTAAATTATCCTGACTGCCCCTTCAAAGGGCTGCTGCTGATAATCAGTCCGGAACAAAGCCTTAAAAACCAATGATTTTATCATCAGAAGCCCGAAACGGAGCTTTTCCGGATAATCGAGCCGCCAGACGTCTGAAACTGACGCGGCGTCAAACTGCTCAAGCTACCAAAGGCTACCCAAGTCCGCTCATGCCGCCCGGGTCACCCGAGCCGCCAGCACCTGCCGCTACCTGCGGTTTATAGTTCCTATGTCCGTCCTGTACTGCATGCCCTCGAAGCGTATGCGCTTTATGTTGTCGTAGGCCTTGGCCTTCGCTTCCTCGTGGGTCTTTCCGAGAGCCGTAACTCCCAGCACCCTGCCGCCGGACGTCACCGTCGCCATGTGAGGCTCGCCGGTACATCCCGGTTTGCCCGATCCTGCGCAGCCCAGCTCCGCCGTGTTCTTCTTTGCCGTACCGGCGTGGAACACGATCACATCGTCGTCCACCTTGTCGAGGCCGCCTATGACCTTGTTCTTCTCGTAGCTGCCCGGATATCCGCCGGACGCCGCAACGACACATACCGCCTTGTCGTCGCTCCACTTCATCTCGACGTCGGCCAGCCTGTTTTCAGTGACCGCAACGAATATGTCGAGAAGATCGCTCTCAAGGCGCGGCAGCACCGACTGGGTCTCCGGATCCCCGAAGCGATTGTTGAACTCTATTACCTTCGGGCCTTCGTCCGTCAGCATGAGGCCTATAAAGAGGACTCCTTTGAAATCCAGGCCGTCTTCCTGAAAACCTTTAAGCGTAGGCTCCAGTATCCTCGTCCTTATCTGCTCCTCCAGCTCAGGCGTGAACAGCAGACTCGGCGAATAGGTGCCCATGCCGCCGGTGTTTGGGCCCTTGTCTCCGTCAAACACCCTTTTGTAATCCTGCGCGGACTCCATCGGTACTATGGAATTCTCGTCGACGAAGCAGAGCATGGACGCTTCCACGCCCGTCAGGAATTCCTCCACGACAACCTTGTCGCCTGCGGAGCCGAACACCTTCTCGCCCATCATCTCCTCGATGGCGGCTTTGGCATCCGCTTCATTCTCGGCTATCACGACGCCTTTGCCCGCCGCCAGACCGTCGGCCTTCAGCACCATCGGATATCCGTATATCCCAACGGAAGCCATCAGCTCATCCTTGTCGGTGAACTCCCTGTATCCCGCCGTCGGGATGTTATGTCGTCCCAGGAACGCCTTCGTAAAGGACTT
The DNA here is from genome assembly GCA_949287115.1 of uncultured Bacillota bacterium. GTDB lineage: Bacteria > Bacillota > Clostridia > Peptostreptococcales > Anaerovoracaceae > Lentihominibacter. The sequence goes on from CASEFF010000208.1 coordinate 1,428, forward strand.
GCTGGCTTCAAGCTGCGAGCATTTCCTGTTGGGTCCGAAGGTCTTCACGCCGCGCTTTTCCAGTTCGTCCACGATACCCATTGCCAGCGGCACCTCCGGTCCTATGACCGCCAGATCTATTGCCTTTTCCGCTGCAAAGGCGCATATCCCTTCTATGTCCTCGGCGCCTGTGTCGACGCACTCGGCGACGCTCTCTATCCCCGCGTTACCGGGCGCGCAGTATATCTTTTCCGCTTTCGGGCTCTGCGCCAGCTTCCAGCATATCGCATGCTCTCTGCCGCCTCCGCCCACTACCAGTACTTTCATCGTTACCTCCAAAATGCCTTTTTACGAAACGCCATCAGTGATGGAAAAGTCTCATGCCCGAGAAGTACATCGTGATGCCGTACTCGTTGCAGGACTCGATCACGAGATCGTCTCTCACGGAGCCTCCCGGCTGGGCGATGTATCTCACGCCGCTGCGGTAAGCTCTCTGCACGTTGTCGCTGAACGGGAAGAAGGCGTCGGATCCGAGAGCCACGCCGTCCATCTTGTCGAGCCACGCTCTCTTTTCCTCTCTCGTCAGCGGCTCAGGCCTTTCGGTGAAGAACTGCTGCCACTGACCGTCGGCAAGAACGTCCATGTAATCGTCGCCGATGTATACGTCTATGGCGTTGTCCCTGTTAGGCTTGCCTATGTCGTCCCTGAACGGCAGCTCCAGCACCTTCGGATACTGTCTCAGGAACCAGTTGTCGGCCTTTCCGCCTGCCAG
>CASEFF010000209.1 GCA_949287115.1 uncultured Bacillota bacterium
AGCACGCAGGCGACGACGGTGTATGTTATGGTTATGATGAAAGGCCCCCACGATGTGATGAAGTTCATATCAGTGCACCCCCCATTTGTATGCGATAGTCAGAACCACGATGACTACCAGCAGCGCTCCTATGGCCATCCACAGCATCAGCGGCAGACCCAGGAATATGACCGGTTTGTTGAATATATTCACTACTGGTGAGATGGTGAACAGAAGACTTATCACCATGAGAGCGAATATTATCCACTCCTTCGGCTTGCGGGGTCTCACCATGACCCTGCTCTTCATCTTTTTTTCCTTCATTGCGATACAACCTCCTTGATGATCACGACGATCCTTATGATGTATTGTCAACTGTCTTTATATATTGTAAGACGGTCATGAGCGCACTGCAAACCTTTTACTGGAAGAAACGGGATCTGGGCGTAAAGACAGCAAGAAAATATGCAGAAAAGACAGGAAAGAACAGAAAGGCCGCCGGGTGCGACGGCCGCGGCAAAAGGATGCGGTAAAAGGCGCCGGATGGTAGTCAATTAATTCTTGAATAATATACTCGATTTGTGTATAATTATAAGGCAATGAAATATCGTTAAAAAACGAAGAAGGAGAACGGATATGAAAAAGAGTATATTAGCGATCTTAATGGTAATGTTACTCGCTTTCTCTCTGACTGCATGCGGTGGCGGCGGTGAAGACGAAAGCGCAGATACAGTGGTATATAAAGTAGGAACGGAGCCTACGTTCCCGCCTTTCGACACTACTGACGAGGATCAGAACATAGTAGGTCTCGACATGGATCTGATAACAGCCATAGGTGAAGATCAGGGATTCGAAGTTGAGTTCGAGAACCTGTCATTTGACGGACTCATCCCGGCTCTTCAGGCAGGCAACATCGATATCGTGGCTGCCGGAATGAATAAAGATGACCCTGAGAGACAGGAACAGGTGGACTTCAGCGATGCATATTATGAGTCCCAGCTCTACGTTGCCGTTACTATGGACAACGATACGATAACAAGTATAGATGACCTGACATCCGACATGAGCGTAGCTGCCCAGACGGGAACTACGGGAGCATCGAAGGTGCAGGAGCTGGCTGATGCCGGACAGATCGGCGAAGCCGTTATACTGGACGGCCTTGACACGGTAATGATGCAGCTGATAAACGGAGACGTTCAGGCGGTAATCAACGACAAGCCTGTAACGGAAGCCTACATGGCAAAGCAGCCTGACAAGATCAAGATGGTAGGCGAAGCTCTCAACGCGGAAAACTACGGTTTTGCCGTACAGAAGGGCAACACGGAGCTTCTTGAGAAGATCAACGCAGGTCTTGCCAACATCAAGGAAGACGGCACATTTGACGAGCTGGTCGACAAGTGGTTCAACATGTAACCGACGGGAAGACCGGATACTCAGATAATTATATCGGAAGATGATAATCAGTCGACCTTTGGCTGTCGGTTCAGTCAAAGGTCGTTTTTTTAGTAATACTTACGTATTGCTCATACACTGATGATACATTACTCATACATTAAGGAGGCGCTGTTAATTGGAAGAATATTTGCAGGGCATAATGGTTGCGGCAAAAGGTGTGCCGATGACGCTGGCCATTTCTTTTGTGGCCGTACTGGGCGGTCTTGTCATCGGACTTCTCATAGCCATAGCAAAGCGTTCTAAATTCAGAGTGCTGAGGGCGCTGGCGACGATATACGTAGATGTACTGAGGGGAACGCCTCTTCTGGTGCAGGTGCTGATACTGGCGTACGGCGTGCCGCAGATGATACAGCTCATATTCGACGTTCGTTTTAACTGGGAGCACATGATAATCGTAGGATTCATAGCCTGCGGTATAAACAGCTCGGCATATATGGCGGAGATAATAAGGAGCGGACTGCAGGCGGTGGATATCGGTCAGACGGAAGCGGCAAGGTCGCTGGGCCTTTCAAGCGGACAGACAATGAAGTACATCATAGTACCGCAGGCATTCAAGATCATAGTCCCGGCTCTGGGAAACGAGTTCGTTACGCTGATAAAGGAAACGTCCATACTGTCGGTAGCAGGCATAGTGGAGGTAACGAGGCGCGGAACGCTGTGGGCGTCGTCTGATTTCCTGTATTTCCAGGCATATATAGGCGTTGCCATCGTGTACCTGATCATGACGCTGACGCTGTCGAGACTGGTGGCTTACATAGAGAGGAGGCTGGCGCAAAGTGATAGAAGTTAGGAATCTCGAAAAATCATTCGGCGATCTGCACGTCCTCAGAGGGATAAGCGAGACGATAAAGGAGCAGGAAGTGGTCTGCGTCATAGGACCGTCGGGCTCCGGCAAGAGCACGTTCCTCAGATGTCTGAACCTTCTGGAAGAGCCGACAGGCGGGGAGGTTTACATAGACGGCGAGAGGATAAACGTGCCGGATGTGGATATAGACAAGGTGAGGGAAAAGCTGGGAATGGTGTTCCAGAACTTCAATCTCTTTCCTCACATGACGGTGATGGACAACATAACGCTGGCGCCGATAAAGGTCAAGGGGCTCAGCAAAGAAGAGGCGGAGGAAAAGGCGCTGTCGATACTGGAAACGGTAGGGCTTTCTGACAAGGCAATGTCGTATCCGGCGTCCCTTTCGGGCGGACAGAAGCAGAGAGTCGCCATCGCAAGAGCCCTTGCCATGGAGCCGGAGGTAATGCTGTTCGATGAGCCTACATCGGCGCTGGATCCGGAAATGGTCGGAGAAGTGTTGGGTGTTATGCGAAATCTCGCCGAAAACGGCATGACTATGGTCATCGTTACCCATGAGATGGGGTTTGCAAGGGAAGTGGCCGACAGAGTGTTTTTCATAGACGAGGGGATCGTCATGGAGCAGGGTTCTCCGGCGGAGCTGTTCGGGAACCCGCAGAACGAGAGGACGAAGAGCTTCCTCAGTAAGGTGTTGTGATCATGGCTTATAAAACGAAGCTTTATTATTTCAGCCCGACCGGCGGGACGAAGAAGATAGGCGAGCTGTTTGCCGGAGCTTTTGAGCAGGCCGCTCCGGCGGAGACGGAAGCGATGGACATCGTAAAGGAAGATTTACCGTGCGGCGGAGCATGCGGCGAGTCTGCGGGCGGTAATCTCGCGGGCAGCAATCTCGTGTGCAGCGACCATGATTTTCCGGCGGGCAGCGGCCCGGAGCGGGAACTCGTCGTCGTTGCGGCGCCGGTATTCGGCGGTCGCATACCGTCAGTCATGAGGGAGAAACTCCTTGCACTGGACGGAGCGGGAAGGGCGGCTGTTGCCATAGTCGTTTACGGCAACAGGGATTACGACGACGCTCTGCTGGAGCTGAGTGACGTGCTGACGGAACGGGGATTCTGTGTGATGGCGGCGGGCGCGTTCGTGGCGCAGCATTCCATGGTGCCGGACATAGCGGCCGGAAGGCCGGATGCGGAAGATGA
>CASEFF010000210.1 GCA_949287115.1 uncultured Bacillota bacterium
GTATCCTACGACGGATACGACCTTAAGGAATACATAAAAGTGGGAGAGTACAAGGGCCTTCCGGTAAAGCCGGTAGAAGTGTCGGTGACGGAGGACGATGTGCAGGAGCAGATCGAGAGCACTCTGGAGGCTTCGGCGACGACGAAGGAGCTGAGCAAGGGTGATGCTGTAGCCGATGGTGATACGCTGGATATAGATTACACGGGAAAGATCGACGACAAGAAGTTCGACGGCGGATCGGCGGAGGGGCAGAGCCTCACGCTGGGAAGCGGTTCGTTCATCGACGGATTTGAGTCGGGCCTCGTGGGTCATAAGGTAGGCGATAAGGTGGAGCTTGAGCTGACGTTTCCCGAGGATTACGGTAACGAAGAGCTCAACGGCAAGGACGTCGTATTCACGGTAAAGATAAATTCCGCAACTAGGCAGGAAACTCCAGAATACGGTGAGGAATTCGTGCAGAATACGACGGATTTCGATACGGTAGCGGAGTACGAGGCGGATCTGGAAAAGCAGATATACGAGCAGAAGGAGCAGGAAGCGATAGAGGAGCAGAAGACGACGCTGTGGTCCGAAGCGCTGGAAAACACCAAGGTAAAGAAATACCCGGAGGAAATACTGGACTATTTCATGGAGTTCAACAGTCAGCAGATGGACGACATGGCGAAGGAATACGATATGAGCCGCAGTGAACTGCTGGCATCCTACGGATTCGGCGATGAAGACGAATTCGCGGCCGTCAACGAGGACAGCAGCAAGCTGCAGGTGAAGCAGGAGATGCTGATAGAATATATAGCGGACAAAGAAGGCTTAACATATACCGACGAGGAAGCGGAAAAGGCGATAACGGGATATGAGGAGGCCGGATACGACGAGGAGACCGTCGAAGCCCAGACGGGCAGGAGCATCGAGGATTACGTCCGCATAGAGCTGCTGTATCAGAAGGTGCTGGATTTTATACTGGATAACGCGGACATAACGGAGGATGCCGCGGACGACGCTGCATAAATTTTTAAGTTGAAAGCTGCCGTACGGTGTGTTAAAATCATAACGTTAGTTTATCGATCACGCCCGTACGGCTTTAAATTTACGGGTGGGAAAGAAACTATGATTCTCTGGAGAGTCTCAAAGCGAGCGCCGAAGGTGTACGTGCGCGGGGCGGAATACAGCCGGGTCCTGCGGACAATCTCTCAGGCAAAAGGACAGAGCAGATAGTTTTATACAAAATTATTTGAGTCCTCTCCGGAAAGTCGATCATATCGGCTTTTTTTGTGCAATATTTTAGGAGAAGGAGAAAGAAAATGGAAGGTTTTACTAAGATTCTGGAGGCTATAGACGGAGTCGTCTGGGGACTGCCTCTGATCATCCTCATCATGGGTACGGGAATATTCCTCACCATAAGGCTCAGGGTGCTGCAGTTCAGGAAGCTGGGCAAGGCGTTCAAGTACATGGTGAAGAACGAAGAAGACGGTATAGGAGAAGTTACCAGCTTTGGCGCCCTGTGTACTGCCATGGCGGCTACCATAGGAACGGGAAATATCGTCGGAGTGGCGACTGCCGTACTGACGGGAGGTCCGGGAGCGCTGTTCTGGATGATAGTTGCCGCATGTCTGGGTATGGCGACCAAGTTCTCGGAAGGTGTACTGGCCGTCAAGTTCAGAGAGGACAGGGGCAACGGAAGGTTCCTGGGCGGACCGTTCAGGTACATAGAGCAGGGCATGGGCGCAAAATGGAAGTGGCTCGCCAAGCTGTTTGCGATATTCGCAGTGGGTGCGGGACTTCTCGGTATCGGTACCATAACGCAGGTAAACGGTATAGCATCGGCTGCAAAGACGTTCTTCGACCCGAACACTGAAAATGTGGTGGAGCTGTTTGGCACGGAGTATTCGGTGGCTACCGTGGCGACTGCCGTGATAGTGGCGTTCGTGACTGCCCTTGTCGTTATAGGAGGTATCCAGAGGATAGCCAGCGTAACGTCCATCATCGTTCCGTTCATGGCGATAGCATACGTTATCATATGCGTTTCGATACTGGTATACAATATAGAGAGAGTGCCTGAATCGCTGCTCATGGTGGTAAGGAGCGCGTTCGGTCTCGACGCCGTGGCAGGCGGAGCGCTCGGCGCTCTGTTCATGGCCATGCAGATGGGCGTTGCCAGAGGTATATTCTCAAATGAGGCGGGCCTCGGAAGCGCACCGATAGCGGCTGCGGCGGCAAAGACGAAGGAGCCTGTCAGACAGGGTCTCGTTTCCATGACGGGAACGTTCATAGATACGATAGTGATTTGTACCATGACGGGTACTACCATCATGGTCACGGGAGCATATGATTTTGCCGACGCCAACGGCCTTGAGGGCTCCGAGGTAACGTCCTATGCGTTCTCCAACGGACTTCCGTGGGCCGACAGCGTGGGGTCGTTCATACTGATGGCGTGTCTGGCGCTGTTCGCATTCACGACCATACTCGGATGGGACTACTACAGTGAGAGGTGCCTCGAATACCTCACAGGCAGCCTGACCGCTGTTAAGGTATACAGATGGCTCTACATACTGGCAGTGCTCATCGGACCGTTCCTGACGGTATCGGCCGTATGGACCATCGCCGACATATTCAACGGTCTCATGGCCATACCGAACCTGATAGCCCTCGTTGCATTGAACGGCGTCATCGTGGCCGAGGTAAGGAGCTATTTCAAGCGTCTTGATGAAGGCCATATAATCGAGTGGAGCAGGAAGTAGCGCCGCAGGATAGGGACATATAAATACGGATTAATATCGTGAGTCACAATATCTGCCGACAGATGACCGTGACTCACGATTTTTTTCGCTTTCGTTAGACAAAGACCACAATATGTAGTAAAATCGTATATATGATCTTTACCGGATTGTGTTCGACAGAAGGAGGGTGCACAATGAGATGTCCTTATTGCGAAAATGAAGACAGCAAGGTTATAGATTCCAGACATACCGAGGACGGTCGCGCCATAAGGCGCAGGCGTGAATGCGAGGCATGCGGAAGGCGGTTTACGACGTACGAGAAGGTCGAGGAAGTGATACTGATGGTCATCAAGAAGGATGGGAGCCGTCAGGCGTTCGACAGGAACAAGCTCCTCAACGGGATAATCAGAGCCTGCGAGAAGAGGCCGGTGTCCATATCCGATATGGAGAAGATAGTGGACGATATAGAAAGAGGCCTCAACAACATGATGGAGAAGGAAGTGGAGAGCGCTTTCATCGGAGAGCTCGTCATGGAAAGGCTCAAAGACCTGGACGAGGTGGCTTACGTCAGGTTCGCGTCGGTATACAGGCAGTTTACCGATATAAACACCTTCGTGGCGGAGATAGAAAAGCTGCTGACGAACAAGAAGAACAGGAAATGAGGAACGTATGAAAGGGATTATAAGGATAGCTGTGGACGGACCGGGAGGAGCCGGCAAGAGCACGGTGGCGAAAGCTGTGGCCGCAAGGCTGGGGATAGACTATGTGGATACGGGAGCCATGTACAGAGCCATAGGGTACAAGATGCGGGAAGAAGGCATAGAGCCGGACGATACGGAAAGGCTCGAAGCGATGCTGGATGATACGGATATAGATTTTGCCGACGGTGACATAATACTTGACGGCGTCGTGGTGAACGACAAGATAAGGACGCCGGAGATATCGAAGGCGGCTTCCATGTGTTCCGCGCTGCCGCAGGTAAGGGCAAAGCTGGTGGATATACAGCGCAGCATGGGTATGAAGAAGAGCGTGATAATGGACGGCCGGGACATAGGGAGCAACGTGCTCAAAGATGCCGAGTACAAGTTCTTCCTGACGGCGTCCGCGGAGGAAAGGGCCGACAGGAGATATAAGGAGCTGACGGAGAAGGGGGAAAATGTTTCCTTCGATGAAGTGCTGGCGGACATAAAGGAGCGGGATCATCGTGACCGCACGAGGGAGCTGAACCCGCTGGTCATGGCGGAGGACGCCGTGGAGATAGATTCCACGGATCTTTCCATAGAAGAAGTAATAGACAGGATCGTAAAGGAGATAGAGTAATGGCGACAGTAAGAGCGTTTGAGGCCATAAGGCCGGCAAAGGAGTACGCGGAGAAGGTGTTATCGCTGCCGTACGACGTTATGAACAGGAAGGAAGCTGCCGAAATGGCGGCGGGAAATCCGTACAGTTTCCTTCACATATGCAGGTCGGAGATAGATCTTCCCGATCAGGAGGATCCATACGACAGATCGGTATATGAGAAGGCGAGGGACAACATAGCGAAGTATCTCGATACGGGCGTTTTCATCCGTGAAGAAAGGCCGGCCATATACATATACAGGGAGATAATGGACGGGCGCGTGCAGACCGGCATAGTGGGCTGCGTCGCGGTCGACGAATATCAGGACGGCACCATAAAGAAACACGAGTTCACCAGAGTCGAGAAGGAACAGGACAGGATAAATCATTTCGACGTGTGTGATACCGATACAGAGCCCGTGTTCCTGACGTACAGGGATGACGGCAGGATAAGGAAGATCATAGGGGATTTTGCCGAAAACAACGATCCCGTATACGATATAGAGGCGGATGACGGCATAAGGCACATACTGTGGGTCGTGGACGATGAAGACGTGACGGGCGAGATCATCGGACTTTTCGACGGGGTGCCGGCGCTTTACATAGCAGACGGACATCACAGGAGCGCATCGGCGTGCAAGGTCGGCCTCAGGAGACGTGAAGAGCATCCCGACTATACCGGCGATGAGGAGTTCAACTTCTTCATGGCGGCCATATTCCCCGACAGCGATCTTAAGATATTCGACTACAACAGAGTCGTAAAGGATCTCAACGGCATGACGGCGGAGGAATTCATTGAGGCCGTGAAGAAAGCGGGTTTTACCGTTGAAGATATGGGCGGCGGGATATACAGACCGGAAGGAAAGCATATATTCGGCATGTATCTGGAAGGCAGATGGTACAGGCTGACTGCCGGAGACGATATAA
>CASEFF010000211.1 GCA_949287115.1 uncultured Bacillota bacterium
CGTTCTTTGATTTTCCTGTGTTCAACGTGGCGGATATAGCCATATGCGTAGGATGCGGCATGCTGCTCCTCGACGTTATATTTCTCGAAGGAAGGCGGGGAGCGAAATGACGGAAGACGGACTTGGCAGACGTGAAACGATGACCGTGCCGGAGAGCATGGGCGGAAAGCGCATAGATGTGGTCATTTCATCGATGTCCGGAGATCATTCCAGGAGCTTCGTACAGAAGCTGCTGGAGAGCGGAGCGGTCACCGTTGACGGCGAAGTGTGCCGGGAAAAGAAGCATAAGGTGGACGTCGGCAGCGTGATAGAGATAGATGTGCCCGAGCCGGAAAGGATAACCGTGGAAGCGGAGGACATACCGCTGGATATAGTTTACGAGGACGACGACGTACTGGTGGTGGACAAGCCGGCCGGCATGGTGGTGCATCCCGCTCCCGGGAATTATTCGGGGACTCTCGTCAATGCGCTCATGTATCACTGCGGCGATAGCCTTTCATCCATAAACGGGGTGATACGGCCGGGCATAGTACACAGGATAGACAAGGACACCAGCGGGCTTTTGATGGTGGCGAAAAACGACAGAGCGCACGGCGTGCTGTCGCGTCAGCTCGCGGATCATTCGCTGACGAGAAGATACAGGGCGATAGTATATAACAACATAAAGGAAGATGAAGGCACGATAGACAGGCCCATAGGGCGGGATCCGGCCAACAGGCTGAGAAATGCGGTGACGGATGCCAATTCAAGGAGGGCTGTCACCCATTACAGGGTGCTGGAACGTTTCGGTGACTTCACATTGATAGAAGCGCAGCTGGAGACGGGGCGCACGCACCAGATAAGGGTCCATATGGCCTATATCAAGCATCCGCTGCTGGGGGACGACCTCTACGGACCGAGGAAAAAAAGGCCGGGAGTGCATCGTCAGATGCTCCATGCGGGAGTGCTGGGGTTCGTCCACCCGTCGACGGGAGAGTACATGGAATTTTCGAGCCCGCTTCCGGAGGATTTCCGCGCGGTGCTGGAAAAGCTGAGAAAACGCGATGCAGGGAGGACATATGGCAAAGACAGTCTTTAAACCGGGGACGATGCTCAATCCGGTACCGGCGGTCATGGTATCGTGCGGCGACGGAGATGTAAAAAACATAATCACGATAGCGTGGACCGGAATAATAAACTCGGATCCGCCTATGACATATGTGTCGGTGAGAAAGTCGCGATATTCTCACGATATCATAGAGAGAACGGGCGAGTTCGTGATAAATCTGACGACGGAAAAGCTCACTTTTGCGGCGGATTACTGCGGCGTGAAGTCTGGAAGGGACGTAGACAAGTTCAGGGAGCAGAAGTTGACGGCATCGGATAGCGTCGTGGTCAGCTGTCCGTCCATTGAGGAATCTCCGGTGAACATCGAGTGCCGCGTCGTGGAAAAGCGCGAATATCCGACCCACGACATGTTCGTGGCGGAGATAGTCAGCGTGTCGGTGGATGAGGAGCTGATGGATGAGACGGGAAGGCTCAGGCTGGATGAAGCGGGCCTTGTGGCATATAATCACGGCCATTATTTCGCGTTGAGAAAAAAGGAAATCGGAAGGTTCGGATTTTCCGTTATGAAGCCCGCCACGAAAAAGCGCATAGAAGCGGAGAAGAGAAAGAAGAACGGGAAAGTGAAAAAGAAAAACTCCATTAAGAAGGACCGGCGAAGAAGGTGAGGCCTGATATCGATCAGTCCCTTGTACGCACCCGGCTGTCGATCTGAAAATCGGACTTCAGATACTGAAGACAGTCTTCGCACACGTGGCCGGTCTTGAATACGTGGAGATCACCGTATATGCAACCGCACAGCGTACATGCTTTTTTCATAGCGCGTCCTCCTTTCGTTAGAATCATGACCTTTGGCGCACTGTATATCGCCGGCCTATGATAATGGAGTAGTGTAATGAGTTTATTCCAGTCGGCCGGCCATTACAAGGATAAATTTTAAAAATGTAATTATCGGTAGCTTTTTTGACATGTTCCGGTCAGTATAAAAATACGGGCGCCGGAACAGGAGGATGATGACGATGTATGAGAAGTTCGTTCTAAAAGAGACGGAGGAAGGAACGATAAGAGGATATTCATGGCACCTCGATGATCCCGACAGGGTGATATGCATAGTTCACGGTATCGGAGAGTACGGCGGAAGATTCGACAGGGTGGCGGAAGCTTTCAGGAGTGCCGGCATGGCGGTGACGGCGCTGGACCTGAGGGGTCACGGCGAGTCACCGGGCAGGAGAGGACACTGCGCTCCGAGGAACAGAGTTCTCGATGATGTAAGCGGGCTTATAGAGTATACGGAGAAACGATACCCGGGAAAACCGGTCGTCCTTTACGGTCACAGCATGGGAGGCAACATAGCGCTGGATTACAGGGCGCGCGGAAGATTCAACGATCATCCTGCGGCATATATCATTTCGGCTCCGTGGATAAGACTGGTGAGGCCGATACCGGCGGTACTCTACAGGACCGTAAAACTGATATCGCGTATCGCACCTTCGATGACTATAGGCTCAAGCATCGATGAAGGGCTGCTGGGGAACCCGGATAAGGTGAAACCGTTCAATGAGAATCCGATGGTTCACAACAGGATATCATTGCAGTGTGCCGTCGACGGGTTTGAGACCGGTCTTGCCATGGAAAACGGTACGATGGATGATAACGGACGGGCGTTCGGCATACCGACGCTGCTGATGCACGGAGGAGATGACAGGATCTGTGACGTCGAAGGCAGCAGGAGGGTGGCAAAGCTGATGGAGGATTCGGGAGACAGC
>CASEFF010000212.1 GCA_949287115.1 uncultured Bacillota bacterium
ACGGCGCGGCCGTACGCTTTAATGGCGTGCAGGCCGCGTGTTTTGTCATCCGGTGTTTTGCGCGATGTGCTGGGGCGCAGACATCGTGCAGACATCTATTTTATCGTATATCCTCCGTCTGTCACGAGGGTTGTGCCCGTTGTGAAAGAGGAGGCGTCTGATGCAAGGTAGAGGTAGGCTTCGGCGATCTCGACGGGTTTTCCCATCCGGCCTATCGGATGATGTGAAGCGAATTCGCGACAATAGTCCTCTATGGTCTGACCGTTCTGTCGGGCATCTTCTTCGGCCATAGGTGTCAGGATATAGCCCGGAGCGACGGCGTTGACACGTATGTCGTAACCCTTTTCGCCGCAGTACAGGGCGGCACATCTTGTCATAGCCTGTACGGCTGCTTTTGTTGCGCAGTAGGCGAAGAATTCGCTGTCTCCGACTATACCGTCTACGGAAGCGGTGCTGACTATGGCGCCGGGCTTGCCGTTTTTCGCGATGGCGGCGATGCCCAGCTGCATACCGTAGAATACTCCCGTCTGATTTGTGGCTATCGTCTGATCCCACGTAGCGTCCGTTATTTGAGAGAGGTCTTCCCTGTAGCTCGTGCCGGCATTGTTTATCAGTATGTTGAGCTCTCCGAAAGTTTCGACGGCAAAAGCGATGGCTTTCTCCCAGCTTTCTCTGGATGTGACGTCCAGTCTGCAAAATGCCGCTCTGCCGGGGAAAGATTCGTTGATTGAAGCGGCTACGCTGCGCCCCTCTTCCTCGTCTCTGCCGCATACTACGACGCGGGCGCCTTCCGAGGCGAACAGTTCGGCCGATGTCCGGCCAATGCCTTTGGTAGAGCCGGATATCAATGCTACTTTGTTTTCCAGTCTGTTCATGTTGGCACCTTCTTTCTCTGATATGCAGGTGTATCGTATAAGTAGATTATATATCAAAGACCGGTGCCGGTAAACAGCGGGAGGGGGCGTGTATCGTGCAAAGAAAAAACGGCGGGAAATTCCCACCGGCGAAAAAACACATTTTATGCGTTATTATTTTTATCGATCGTCTGCTGCAGCGTATGCCATCGACTAACGTACGGAACGCGTAACGTCAGCATACAGATTTACGTACTGCTTGAGATCTGCCCAGAATGATGTAAATCCTTTCATCGTCTTCACCTCGCTGTTTCTGATATTAAGATATCCGCCCTGTCGCGGGCTTTCCGTCTAATGTCATTATATATTCCAAGTTTGCGGTATTCAACATCAAAAACAGTACAAAGTTGTCGTTTTAAAGGGTCTTGAAATCGTTGGAAATAGTGTAGCTGCGGAGTTACACCAACATTGTTACCGAACCGGAGCATGAAAAGCATGGCGCCGGAGCATTTTCTTGCTGCGCTTTACGGGCGCGTGCAGCCCAGCTGCTCCGGGTCTATGCGGATGACGGTGCCGCCGGGAGGGTCTATATCCTCATCGCCGTATACCACCCAGATGGCTTTCAGGTAGCTGTCGGGCATGGGCGCCTGACCGTCCGTGAATATGATGCGGTTATCGACACGGAGTGTAAAAGCGTCTGCGGCAACGTTGAAGTCGGTGCCTCCGCCTCCTTCGAATATCATGTCGTCTATGTCCTTTTCCGTCCTGATGTCGTGAAAACCGTAAAAGACCGTATCGAAACAGCCCGCTTTGAGTCTGGAAAGGGGCAGTATGTTTTTACATTCCCTGAGGAAACTCCTAAGCAGATCGTCGTTTACGGACCAGCTGGTATCAAGGACGATCTCCGTTTCGGGAACGGGTATCTCCTCGAGGACAGGTCTGACGATCCCGTCGTCCAGGACGGCGTTTTTATATGACCAGTCGACTCCGTAGTTGACGGTGTCCCGCAGAAGGAGCCGCCAGTCGATGACGGGCGGAAACTTTCCGATGTCTTCCACGGGTCTTGTATCTCTGTTGACGGCGTTGCCGGCTTGTGATTCCTTTTCTTCGACAAGGGCGTACTCTTCCTTTTCGTCTTCATCTTCGTCTTCGCTGTCGTCGCGGTCTTCCTCTGCGCCCTCTTCATCAGGCAGCAGCTCCTGCTGTGCTTCATCGCCCGCATCATCGCTTTCCGTATCGTCACCGTCATCGTCGGATCCGTCTTCCTGCCCGGGTGGCTCATCGTCGCCTTTGACGCCGCCTGCGGGGTTTTCGCTGCCTTTGAGCTGACCGTCAATGAGCTCGATATCCAGCTTTTCCGTCAGCAGGAACTCGTAGTACTGCTCCGCGTCGTAATCGATGGCCTCCGGATAGTCGACTGCTCCGCGGGCCATATCCAGTCCGTCGCGTTTGAGCATCTGGTTCACCACAGCTTCCGTAGCCGTTTTCCATATTTCGGGGTCTTTGCCTTCACCCCTTTCCCCATGACGGAAGGCTATGTGGCACAGTTCGCGGGCCAGCATGAAAACCTGATCGTTTGCGGAAAGCCCGGACATGTACTTCGGGTCATAGAAGATCGTACTGCCGTCGTTTTTTATCGATGATATGGCTTCCGCTTCCTGATATCCGGCCTTTGACGCCACGCTGCCGAAAAACGGATATATTGTGAGCACTTTGCGTTTGAGCGCAGCGATGTCGTATGTCATCTTTCATCCTCCGGTAAGGCGTCCTTCGGCATCGCGAAGGAATCGAAGACGGCCCGGAACTCCTCTCCCAGTTTTGATGCGAACTCCCTTGCCGCATCGAATTCCGATTCGCCCGCCTGCGTCAGCCCGACGGTCGTGGCATACCTTTCGGACGTGTCCATTCTTTCGATATCCCCGTCGCTGTAGTTGCCGCTTATAACGTCCTGCAGCGTGATGACCGGGCGGCTGCAGAATTTCACGAATTCATCGGTGATGTCTTCGCCGACCAGGGAGCGGAGCATCTCCGGCTGCTTCGTGGCGTAGAGCATCTTCGAGGCCATTTCCCATTTTCTCGGGTCGGCGTTGGGCTTTTCGCCGTCGTAGGGACTTCTGAGGGGTTCGCCGTTCCTGCAGGCGATGAATGCGTAGATGGCAGGGTGTATGCCGTTTTCACGAGCCCACTTCAGCCATTTTTCCGTAGTCGTTTCTATATATACGTGGGCAAACCTGTTGAAGAACGGCGCCGCCAGCTGGTAGGCAGCCAGCGAGTCCTGCATGTCGTTGCCTGCCGCGACGACGCGTGCGTTGTCGGGGAGTTTCCACAGACCGTTGACTTCTCTGTCCAGCACGATGTTAAACGCCATCCCCTGAATGCTCGGCAGCGCGTTGTTGATCTCATCGAAAAATACCACGTGGAGCCTGTCGGGCTCCTGCTCGCATTTCGTCTGTACCTTCCTGAACCACGTAGGCGGGATGTCTATCATCTCGCCTGTGGACTGGTTGTAGACGCTCCTGCCGTTGAGACTGTCGGGAGTGGCGTTGCGCAGGTATATGATCTCGCAGGTGGGGTCTATCTGCTTCACTCTGGCGCTTTTTCCCTCGGACGAAGGCCCGTGCAGGAACACAGCCACATCGCTTTCGATGGCGCCCCTTATGATATCTTCCTCGCTGACCTGATCGAAGGTGAGACCGTACGGATTCCTCCTCTTTGCGGCCCGTGCCATGTCGGCCTCGTACTGCGCTTTTTCTTCGGCGGTCATCTCTTTCGGGACGCTCGGCACGAGGTCGCCGGCAAACGTCGAGTTCAGATAGCCGTATATCAGAGTCTTTTCAAAATTCCCGTCGTAATAACTGTCGTCGGAAAACTGCAGGCCGGCCATGAGGATCGTCCTGCTGATGAGGAGACCTGCGCCGGCATCGTACAGCCATCTTACGGGGGAGACTTCTATCCATACGTTATCGCCGTTTTTGCGGCGTTTCCCGTCCGAAAGAAGGCATCCGTCTTCCGACGTGCACGGGACCCTTATGTACTTGCCGTCTTCGCAGCAGAATTCGTCGTACTGAGCGTCATATCTCTTGCCGGTCTTTCTCAGTCTGCCTTCGGAAAGATCCCTCTCAAGGACCGCCGCTCTGGCTTTGCCTGCCGCCTGCTGCGGATATTCGCCGAACCTGACTTCTTCAAAGCCCGATATGTCCTTTGATGTCTCGCATCCAAGGGCGGCGATGTCCGCGCATGGCATCACCGGACGCACGCTGCCGCGGGACGTTGCGTATGCCACGCGCTTTTCACCGTTTTCATCTGCGATGCAGGCATCGTTGTATCCGGAAACGGAAGACAGGAACCATCTGCCTTTCCCGCTGCCGTCGGTTTCGGCACCGGAAAGTATCGCAAAATCGCTGGCGCCGCATTGTGCGCCTATGGTGCGTATGACATCCGTTTTTCCGTCGCCGAAGACCTGCTCCCCTGAAAGCAGGCCGTATGTTTGCTCTGTGATCTTATCTGTCGATTTACCCATAATATTACCCATCCTTGTCGTAACATCTGTAACATGAACATGATACACCAAAACTGGCTCGGTCGAAAGAGCCAGTTTCTGAAGAATTTAAAGGTCAGGGGAAGCGTCCGGGATCTCGCGCGATGCAGGGGAGCTTTGGGGGAAATATCCCTTCCCGGAAAGGGGCGTGCCGCGTGGTGGCCGCCGGTGATGATCTGCGGAGATTTTATGGGATACGTGGCGTGAAAACAGGCGCGGTAAGCCGGTGCAACAAGCCGGAACAAGCGGAAAAATAAGGCGAAAATGTATAAAGGTGGAGGTGCTGTAAATGTCTCCGCAAATGTCGAAATTTGTCGAATGAAAACGTTTGAATGCGATATGGATTTGTGCTAATATCCTATTACCGAAAGGAATGGGGATGATGGAAGATACAAAGATGATAAGATTGACGGCGGGCTCACATCGCTGCAGATCACCGTTGAAAACGACATCAGGAACAGCATTAAACTCATAGCGGAGGGGCACATTATTATCGAAAGAAAGCTTGATGAAGTTTTGCGGGAAAACAGAAATTCGGAAAAAGAAATGGTGAACATAAGACTGAACCATTTAGAGGACGATGTCAGGGTGTTGAAAGAACGTATGAAGCAGATGGGATAAAGCAGGACACTCCATGGAGATATGCAATAAAGTTGAAACGATACGGTTGTGACAAAAAACGGAGAAAAGCCCTCGGTATCAAGTGTCATCGCAGGCACTGCCCGATAACTCCTACTTGTCCGCCGACAGGCTTTTCAACATCAGTGTAAATGAAAGGCGGGTCGGAGTCAACCGGCGCCTTTCAATCTTTTTTGTGAACGGTTTGCGCCAAACGCCGGACATGTTGTAAACACAGGAGTTGAAGCGATAAAAATATCCGGGAACGATGTGGGAGTGTGCTACGATCCTATTGCAGGAGGGCGTATAAATGGAAAACAATGAAATGAAAATGATACTTGAAAGATTTGACAGGATAGACAGTAAAATGTCAGAAATGGACGGCAAAATATCCGCTCTGGATACGAAAGTGTCAAACATGGATGGCAAAGTATTTGATTTGGATAAGAAAGTAACAAGTATGGATATCAAGATGTCTGAAATTGATGACAAGGTATCAGATCTGGATAAGAAAGTATTGAGTATGGATATTAAAATGTCGGAAACGGACGGCAAAGTATCATCAATACAACTTGCTATCGAGGATGAAATCAGGAACAATATTCAGATTTTGGCAGAGTGGCACATGAGACTTGAAAGAAAACTTGATGAGTCGCTAAAAGTTAATCATGAAAAAGAGTTATTATTGATATGGGTAAATAAGCTCGAAACTGAAGTTAGGGAGTTGAAGGAAAATATTGAAAAAATAAGCTGATAAGCACAAAAGAAAACTTTTATGCTTGTTGTAATGATATAATGTATGCAATGAAACCGGATGCGGTTTGTGGGAGCGGTTCCACCGCTCCTTTTTTATGCTTTCGCTCAAAAGGTTGCCTGCGAAATTGCCTGTAAAGTTTCCACATTACAGAGTGGAAAACGCGAAATGTAATCAAACGTAATCAGGTGTAACCATGTGATAGGACACTTTTGTGAACGCTTCAAAAAAATATATAAGACGTCGAAATTCCAGTGATTTCAACGCATCAAGGAATTGAAAAACCCCGCAAAATTCATTGCGGGGGTGTGTAATTATTGGTAC
>CASEFF010000213.1 GCA_949287115.1 uncultured Bacillota bacterium
CATCGCCCGCTTTGTCCGCCGCGTCCTCTGCATTTTCATCATGGGTTTCCTCTGCCGCTTTCTCCGTCGCCGCCTCAGGCTCTGCATCAATCTCAGGCCCGACATCGGATGCGGATTCTGTCTCAGGCTCAGCGCCGGACTCCGCATCCGTCTCAGGCTCCGCTCCGGGCTCTGACTCCTGCTCTGTCTCCGTCTCCGATTCGACGTCAGCTTCGGCATCAGGTTCCGGCTCTTTCTTTTCCTCCCCGTCCTCCGCCACTTCCTTTGCAGCTTCGGCAAAGACCTCTTCTATGTCCAATCTGTCGTTCGTCTGTACGTGGACATCCTTTTTATCCTTTTCAAGGACATCCTTGATATTTATTTTCATAACAGTCCTCCCGGCGTCATCTCTCCATTTCGGACAGCCTGTACACCGCTTCTGCGTATATCTGCGCCAGCTTCACCATATCGTCTCCCGATATGCGCTCGTTGCTCTGATGCGCCAGTTCCGGTTCTCCCGGGAATCTCGCGCCGAAAGCCACCGTATTATCCATGGCTCTTGCATACGTTCCCCCGCCTATCACGACGGGTTCGCTGCCGACATCTCCCGCATGTCTCCTGTATACATCCATCAGCGTTTTTATCAGCGGATCGTCCGCCGGTATGTATATCGGTTCCTGAGTCTTGCCTTTTACTATCCCGAGATCATATTCGTCAAGCACTCCCATGATCCCTTCATATACCTGTTCATCGTCGGCGGTAACGGGATACCTGACGTTCACCGTGATCTTCGCCGTTTTCCTGTCGGCTTCCATCATGCCGACGTTGAAGACAAGTCTGCCGGACCGGCTGTCACTGATGCCGCAGCCTATCCTCTCTCCATGCAGATCGTAACCGATGTGATCGTTATAAAATCCTATGAGATCATTGACGCTTTCATTGGCAAAATTCACCCTGCCAAGAAGGTCCATCATGACGGACACGGCGTTCTTACCCTGCTCCGGCGTTGCGCCGTGGGCGGAAATGCCGCGGATGACGATCTCAAGGCTCTTTCCTATCTTCCTGCACTTTATATCGTCGTTCCTTTCTTTGCGAAAATCTTCGACGATATCCTTTATCTTATCGTATCCGGCTCCCGAACTGTCGTGGAGCACCGCCCTGGCCAGATCGGCCACGGAATTCGCCGCCGTACCGCCTTTCAACGAGCTCAGCTCCAGTCCCTTTCCTCCGAAAGCATCGAATTTCTTCACTATGTCGAACACCATTATGCCCATTTCGCCGTGTATTGCGGGAAAATCGGCATCGGGCGTAAATCCCATGTCCGGTACGCTGTCCACGTGAGCCAGGTAGTAATCCATACCCTTCCAGTCCGTCTCCTCATCGAGTCCCAATATCAGACGGATAGTCCTTGAAGGTACATATCCGCACTCGCGGAGAGTTTTCATGGCGTAAAACGACGCGATTACGGGGCCCTTGTCGTCAGTGGCGCCACGACCGTGGACATACCCGTCCTTTATCTCGCCGCCGTACGGCTCCATATCCCAGCCGTCCCCTTCCGGAACGACGTCCAGATGCCCCACTATGCCCACTATGCCGTCGGCATTTCCTCTGAAATC
Source organism: uncultured Bacillota bacterium (assembly GCA_949287115.1). Lineage (GTDB taxonomy): Bacteria > Bacillota > Clostridia > Peptostreptococcales > Anaerovoracaceae > Lentihominibacter. Next base: position 1,596 of record CASEFF010000213.1, read on the forward strand.
TATGTGCCCGCCGTGATTGCCGGCATTATATGTCTCAAATCCGGCGTCTTCTCCCATTTCCAGCATGAACTTAAAAGCCCGGTGAACGTTCTCGCCGAAAGGCATATCGCCTTTTGCATCGCTCACGACGCTTGGGACAGATATAAGTTCGGACAGAGACGTCATCATCTCTGTCCGGCTTTGTGCTATTTTGTCGTTGACGTTTTCCAGCAGTCCCATGATACTTAGATTACCGCCTCTACTGCCGCCACATCGTCAGGATAGCTTTCCTTTAAGATCTTTTCGACTACGCCCTTTATCGTCATCTGAGCTCCCGGGCAGCCTGCGCAATGTCCCTGAAGTCTCACCTTTACGATCTTGTCATCCGTGTATTCCACGAATTCGATATCTCCGCCGTCTCTCTGTAAAAAAGGCCTTATCTGATCCAGTGCTTCTTTGATCTTCTGTTCCATTTTTATCTCCTTCACTTAAATTATTATCTCCAAACGCCCGCCACAGGCGGCCGATACAGGATCATCATACAGGGTCCACCGTATACAGCGATACCCGTTCTCCGTCTTTCCATGTGTTTATGTACGCGGTCTTTATAGGGTCTCCGTTGATGTTGAACGTTATCGTTCCCGAAGCTCCCCGGAATTCCTGCTGCGTTTTCAGCACATCCTTTATCTCCTTGCCGGTAGCATCGTCATCCGCCCTGTCTATGGCATCAAGCGCTATCATATATGCGTCATATCCCAGAGCTACGCCCTCTTCCGGCACGCTGTCTTTGCCGTACTTTTCCTGATACAGCTTCAGGAACGTCTCGGCTTCCTCGTTCACCGGTTCGTCTGCGGCGTAGAAGTTCACGAACGCAACGTTGTCTTCGCCGGCTCTGTTATTGGTGAGGTTCAGGAACTCCTCATCGCTCCAGTCCTGATCTCCGAGAAATACCACGTCTATATCCATCTCGGTTGCCTGCCTTATTATGTTGGCCGAATCCGTCACGTCTCCCGGCAGCAGCACCGTGCCGACACCGGAATCCTTTACTATCTCAAGCTGCTTTCGGAAATCGCCCGCTCCCGGCTTGTACTCCTCATATACCGTTATGGCATCCTCGTTGTCGGTCTCCGCCTTCATCCTGTCGGCAAAAGCCGTTGCCATGGCCAGAGCCGCATCATCGTCCTCCGGCAGCAATATCCCAGCTGTCTTTTCCTTCCTGTCCTCCAGCACATATCTCGCCAATATGTCGCCCTGATTTGAATCCACGTAGCATACGCGGAAATAGTAATCGTTGTTGCTTGTAACCAGCGGGTTGGTATTGGTTATGGCGATGGCAGGTATCTTCGCATCCTTCACGTAGCTTCCCGCCACCATCGAATATACGCTCCCGTAACTTCCGAGGATAACGGCCGGCTCCTTGAGGATCAGCTCCTTTATTGCCGTCTCCGCCGCATATATATCCGATGAATTGTCAGCGTACTCCAACTGAACGAATTTGCCGTTGACCGTCGGATACAGCTCATGCGCCAGCTCTATCCCCTTTATCTCCGCCTTGCTGCTCTCGCTGTCGGCGCCGGTCATCGGCTCGTATACTCCTATCAGTATCGTCGCGGCATCTTCTTCCGGTTTGTCTATGAACGCCGTTTTGAAATTATCGAACGTCGTACATCCGGAAAGCGCGGCCAGCAACAGTATCATCGCAAAAAACAACGCTGTCTTTTTATATATCTTCACGGTACTCACCTTTCTGTCTTTTTCCCAATCATAGTTATTATAACAGTTGCGGCCCCTCAGGTAAAGTGCAAAGCTGGCTCTTTTGCGGCATACCCGGACTTTCGCCCGGCTTCCGGAAAATTTTTTAAAATTTTTCACGAAAAGGTATTGCAATCTTTACTAAAAGGGTATATTATATCCTCATAAAAGAGATACAACACTCGACAGTATTAGATCGCTCACATGCGATATGTTATTTAAAAGGAGGAAACAACTATGAAATGGACTTGTTCAGTATGCGGATACACTTATGAAGGACCTCAGCCACCGGAAAAATGTCCTCAGTGCGGAGTTCCTGCAGATAAATTCGTAGAAGTAAAGGAAGGCGCCATCGAATTCGTTGACGATCACGTTGTAGGCGTTGCTCAGGGCGTAGATCCGGAGATCATCCAGGGTCTGAGAGACAACTTCAACGGCGAATGTTCCGAAGTGGGAATGTACCTTGCAATGGCAAGAGTAGCTCACAGAGAAGGCTATCCTGAGATCGGCCTCTACTGGGAAAAGGCTGCATGGGAAGAAGCAGAGCACGCCGCAAAGTTCGCAGAGCTGCTGGGCGAGGTCGTAACAGACTCCACTAAGAAGAACCTCGAGATGAGAGTCGAGGCAGAAGCCGGCGCATGCGCAGGAAAGAAGGAGCTTGCCACAAAGGCAAAACAGCAGAACCTCGACGCCATCCACGACACGGTTCACGAGATGGCAAAGGACGAAGCAAGACACGGAAGAGCATTCCAGGGTCTGCTGAAGAGATATTTTGGCTAAAAGCAATAAAGCAATCTCATATAAATCTAAGGCTGCCGCGGAGAAATCCGCGGCAGCTTTTCATTTTCTTCACTGCGCCGATCCTGCCCGCCGCGCCGGCTCAGGCCCGCGCTCAGCAGAACACTTCATTGACGTTACGCATACCTCTGAACGGTTCGAGCATCTTCGATGTCTTTTCATAAAGTGCATCCGGCAGCGCCCTCGCCCCTTCCGGGCAGTCATGTACGCACACCATGCATATTATGCACTTTCCGGCATCGGTGTACAGCTCGCCGTCTTTCAGCTCTATCGCCCCTGTCGGACAGACTTCCGCACACTTGCCGCACAGCACGCACGCCTCCGACGATACCGGCGTAAACAGCAGATCCATCTCGGGTTTATATGGACGCTGTCCCGGGATGCCCAACTTGCCTGCGCCGTCCGCCGCCCTTTCCATATCCGCCAGCTTTTCCGAAACCCTGACCGCAAAGTCACGTATCTCCGCTTCATCTTCCG
>CASEFF010000214.1 GCA_949287115.1 uncultured Bacillota bacterium
ACGCCGTTCTTCAACGGATACAGACCGCAGTTCTACTTCAGAACGACGGACGTAACGGGAGATCTTCAGCTGCCTGAAGGAACAGAGATGTGCATGCCCGGAGACAACGTAACGATGACGATCGAGCTGATCACGCCGATAGCGATCGAGGAAGGACTGAGATTCGCTATCAGAGAGGGCGGAAGGACAGTAGGATCCGGAGTCGTAACGGAGGTCATCGAGTAATTGATGATAAGGCGATAAAGATAAGAAGATAAGAATGGCCCGCGGGTATATACCCGCGGGCTGTTTTCATGGTATACAGTGAATGCGCAGCGGAACGACCGTGACATGGCGGTTGCTATGGGATGGCCGTGACGGGATGACGGACTATCGGAAAGCCCGGAAAAACCATCGATAACGATAAAATAAGCCGGATTTTGGAGAATTTTGTGAAGAGAATATCGTAGATCTTCTGTGAAGTTTGATTAGCGATAGGAAAATGTTAGAAATTGTAATTATTCTATCGCTAATGAACGTTGAAATAAAAATAGCGATAAAAGCTCCGTTTTATGGCAGGCAAAAGAGCATATTTTATCGTTAAAGCCTGTCTGAAAGAGCTTTTGCGATAATTGGTGCGGGAGAAGGCAGTGGTGATCAGCCGTGAGACGATCAAGAGTCTGATTACAGGCATATAAAAAAGGCGCCGCATCAACGTTTTATCGTTGATGCGACAGCCTTTGAGGTATAGCCATCTCAGTTCTTGAATGTCACTGAATCGCTTCCCATGACTTCGTTGGTGCTCTTGTCATACAATTTGAAAGTCAGCTTGCCTTCTTTGCCGAACAGCGGTATAGGATACTGGAATCTGGCTGTTATAGTCGACCCGCTCTCCCATGTCGAATCCAGATTGTAGATCTCGCTGTTGCCGTTAGGCCAGATCACTTCGTAATAGAGAAGTATCTGTTCGGACGGTTCGCCTCCGCTGAGGGAAACGTGGAAATAAACGGTATCCTTGCGGCTTACGGTGCTGACGTCCGTTGAAGCGTCGTCCGCAGATGTATTGGCTACGATGTTGACATGCCATGCGTAGTAACTATCGTATATATCCTGAATGCCCGGATATTTTATAGTCATGAGATCGGACATATAATCTTCGACCTTTGCTGTTCTGTCATCCTGATATGCCTTGACGTAACTGAACTTTGCCAGATTTATCTTGTCCTGTATCTCTTCATTGTCTTTCATGTCGGCAGCGATGTAATATGTGCTGAGAGCCTGCTCATATTCCTTTGCATCCATGAGATCGTCGCCGATACCGCAGTAGCATTGCCATATCTTGTCGTGAAGCGATTCATCGTCTTTCAGATCGATTGCTATGTTGTATGTCTCTATGGCAGCCTCGTAATCGCCTTCCTTGAAGTAACGGTCGCCCATGCTGCAGTAGCATTCCCATATACGCTCTTCGCAATCCTTGTAATCGCCCAGCGATTCGAATTTATCGATGGCTTTTTCGTATTTGCCGTCTGCCTGCAGCTCTATGGCATCCTGATACTGCATTGCCGGTGCTGCCATATAGCGGTATATCACAAATCCTGCAAGGGCTATGAGCAGGAGACATGCGAATATGGCTACGATTATCTTTATCTTGAATTTCCTGTCCCTCTTCTTTTTGCCGGTGTGTGCGACGGGTACAGGAGTCAGAGCGTTGCCGCCGCTGTCCGATGTCGTATTTACCGTGGCGTTTTTCTTATTGCCTTTATGATCTTTTGATTTCCCGGTGTCGTTTGTATGAGCCGCAGCCTTTGCAGAGGAGGAAGCGTCCGCAGAATGTCCGTGACCGTTAGTTTCTTTCTGCGACGCAGCGGCATCTTTTGTCGATGGGGTTTTGCGGCTGTTATCCGAGGAATCTGACTGATTGTCGTCTGACGTTTCGGATTTTGCTGCGCTGTTGTTTTTATCTTCGCTGTCGTCCGCATCGCCTTCGGTGATGTCGCCGCCGGTTTTGCCTGCATCGGGCTCTATCGGCATGACTCTGAGTTCATCATCATTCAGATCATCGAGCTTTTTTCGCCTGTTGTCTCTGTCGTTCTGCTGCTGTTCCTCTTTGTCTATCTTTTCTCTGGCGGTTTTGCTCAGCTTTTTGCTCAGATTGCCCTGAGCTCCTGCCGGTTTGTGCAGGATGAAGAGAGACCTCAGAAGGTCGCGTTCGAGCCCGCAGCTTTTACATATATCACCTTTGTTGATATGCCCGCAGCTGCATGACCAGTAATCGCCGAACTCCTCGAACCAGTATTTCGGCTTCGTTGGTGCCGAAGCAAACTGTTCGATGATATCGTCATATATATCGTCATCGGGAGTCAGAGGCCGCGGCTCATACACCTGAGTTATCGTTTCCTCATCAGTCAGCCTGCGGGCATCCGAAATCTCCTTGAGATCCACGGCTTTACGGGTTTCTCTGTCCTGTTCGTCCGACCCGTCCGCGGCAGATTCCCGCTCAGATGATCCGAGATGCTCTGCTATATCGGATGCGGTAATGGCCGAATCGGTCATCAGGGTTTTCGTATCAAATTCTTTTTCATGCTTCCATGGTCTGATTTTTTTCACGTTATATGCTCCATATATGTAATGCGGCAACGCCGTTTTCCATTATAGCGTTCATTATACCAGTAAATCATTTTTATAACAAGCGTTCCGGTGCGGAGAAACGAAGATTTGCGCGGCGTTCGTATGGGTCATTACGAACGGTTATGGAGCGTATAAGCGTCGCGTGCCATACGGATATGCCGGTATTTGAAGGAAGCGTGTTGCCGGCGGCATGGGAAGAGGGGCGGGATATATTCAAAAGTATGCATTATCGTTTATCATGATCATCATAACGAAAAGAAAGTTTGATTTGTGGGCGGGCACAATTATAATTGACATAAGGATGTTTGGAGAGTATAATTGCATACTGTATACACGACTAAGGAGATGCGATTAAAGTATTTCTATGTATTTTGTATAATTATTAGTACACAGTTGACGTTATCGGGGCGGTACGCTACAATATATGATAGTATGCGCTACTAGGATTAATTTTAAGGCAGCATATACCGCGACCGAACAACGAATCTGAGGTCGCATAAATATACAGGATTAAAATGGAGGGAACTATGGCAAAGAAAAACATGAAAACTATGGACGGCAACACGGCGGCGGCTCACGTGTCCTATGCCTTCACCGATGTTGCGGCGATCTATCCGATCACACCGTCCTCGACCATGGCGGAAGTCGTGGATGAATGGGCTGCTTACGGCAGGAAGAATATATTCGGACAGGAAGTAAAAGTAGCCGAGATGCAGTCCGAAGCGGGTGCTGCAGGCGCGGTACACGGCTCACTGGCTGCAGGTGCGTTGTCGACTACATATACGGCTTCGCAGGGACTGCTCCTGATGATACCTAATATGTACAAGATAGCGGGTGAACTGCTGCCGGGAGTATTCCACGTAGCGGCAAGGAGCGTATCGACACATGCGCTCTGTATATTCGGAGACCATTCCGACGTAATGGCATGCAGACAGACGGGATTTGCCATGCTGGCGTCCGGCTCCGTACAGGAGGTAATGGATCTGGGCGGTATAGCGCACCTTTCCGCGATAAAGGGAAGAGTTCCTTTCCTTCACTTCTTCGACGGATTCAGGACATCCCATGAGAT
>CASEFF010000215.1 GCA_949287115.1 uncultured Bacillota bacterium
CGAAGGATCGCCGCGGCATCAGTAGCTCTGGGGTGGTACGTTCCTGAACGGGAGGGACGGTACATTCCAGAATTCCGGTAAGTGGAGGGTGGCAAAGTAGTAGGATATGTAATGCTCCAACTCGGAGCGGATCTCAATAGGCGTATAGTACACATTCGGAGCTGCAGCAGCGGCGAGCTTTTCGTACGCCTTTTTATATTGAAGAGGCGTGCGCTTGTAGAAGGCCTTGAACCGTTTGTAATAGAATTTCGGGTGGGAAAACCCCACCGCGTAGGCGATGTCCGCTATATTGTCATTCGTGGTCAGCAGCAGCCGTTCGGAGTGATATATGCGTACGAAGCCCATGAATCCGGAGAAGCTGAAAAACGATGTCTTCTGGAAGAAGTGTGAAAGATAATTGGAATTCAGATGCTCCATCTCGCTGAACTTTTTCAGGGTCAGCTTTTCGTCGTAATGGCGATTGGCGTGTATGAGGAGACGCTCAAAACGCCCCTTGGCATCGGTCGGGGAAAGTTCCTGATGGGCGGTTTTGGCACAGTAATCGAAAAAGTGAAAATGAGACAGCATGTGCTCCACGACATTTACCGACAGGTTTCTGAATGTATCGGCGTTGGATACCTTTTCATGGGGAAAACAGTAAAAGTACAGCATAGTCAGCAGGATATGCTTCAGATCCTGAAGCCTGTCCTGCTGTTCCTTTTTCAGCACGTAACGCTCGCATACGAAGAATATGTCGGGCAGTCCCGGATTTTTGAAAACAGGGTCGTTGAGGTCGAAGTAAAACGATGCGAACAGATTGTCGTTGTCCGAGCTGAGACGGTGTATGTCGTACTGGTCGCAGGAAAAAACATCGCCTTCGGCCAGAGCGATATCCTCGTATGAACTGCGGATGATCGCGGGTCCTTTGAGGCAGTATATTATCTCCAGAAAACCTTCGTGATAATGAGGTTGCTCGCCTGTTACAGAGTATATTTCGATGCCGGCGGGAGTGCCGGGTATCAGCGGCGGAACGATGTTTTTTGCGAGTACTGTCGCCATTCTGATCGTCTTTCCTTTCGTGCGTATCAAATTTATGGACATTTATATCGGTAATTATATAAAAACAGCAACAAAAATTATATATAAATACCTGAAAAATTCAAATATATTTACACCTGCAATAATAAGATACGATAAACGGAGGTGTACTATGGAAAAGGAAAAGACCAACAACAACGGCGAATTTAAGAAAGTCCTGGGGCTCGGTTCGCTGGTCTGCTTCGGACTGGCTTACATGGCTCCGACGGTTGTATTCAACTACTACGGCTCCATATCCGTGGAATCACACGGTATGTATCCGATGGTATTCGTATGCACCGTAATAGCCATATTCTTCACGGCCTTCAGCTATGCCAGCATGTCTACCGTGTTCCAGAAATCGGGTTCGGCGTACGTTTACGTGCAGCAGTCCATGAACCCTCATGTCGGATTTGTCACCGGCTGGGTAATGATGCTGGACTACGTGCTGCTGCCGATGATTTGTTTCCTGCTGGTGGGCATATACATGAACACATACGTTCCGGCGGTGCCGGTGGCCGTGTGGGTCATCATAGTGGTGCTGCTGTGCTTCTTCATCAATGTCATGGGCGTCAGCAATACTGCGAAGGTGGATTCCATAATAGTCGGCGCCCAGCTGATAATGATGGGAGTGTTCATCGTTGCAGGCATCATAACGATAGCTCAGGGCGGTATAGACGGGACATCCAACGGATTCATAGACGGATCGGCCTTCTACAATCCTGAATACTTCGAGCTGAAACTCGTGCTCTATCCTGCGGCGATGCTGTGCGTGTCGTTCCTCGGGTTCGACGCCGTATCGACGCTGTCGGAGGAGGCGAAAAACCCGAAGAGAGATATCCCGAGGGCCATCATACTTGTATGCCTGGGAACGGGTCTGCTGTTCACATTCATCGCATATATAGCGCAGGTTATGTGGCCTGTGGGCTGGCAGCACATGGAAGACCCTGACGCCGGAATATTCGAACTGCTGGCGAGGATCACGGTGATACCTCACCTCGACATAGCGTTCCTCGTAGTGGATAACATCGGAAGCCTTGCCTGCGCATTGTCGGGTCAGGCGGCTGTTATCAGGATAATGTACAACATGGGTCGCGACAACATCCTGCCGAAGAAGGTGTTCGGCAAGATGAACAAAAAAGGTGTGCCTGTTTACAACCTCTGCATCGTGGCGGCTATCGGCCTGACCGGCATACTGTTCGCGGACAGCCTGCTGTCGGCAGTATCCCTCATCAGCTTCGGAGCCGTTACGGGATTCATACTCGTAAACCTGTCGGTGCCGATGTACTTCCTCAGGAAGGAAGGCATGAGAGGCGGCGCGGCCGTTTTCAAATACGGCGTAATGCCGGTAATAGGCGTGCTGATCTGTCTCGTTCTCTGGTTCAACATAGCCACGACGGCGAAGATCGTAGGTATCGTATGGCTGATCATCGGCATCATAATACTCGCCATAAAGACGAAGGGCTTCAGACAGCTCCCGCCTGAGATGGACATAGAGTGATGCGGTAAAAAGGGATGTAAAGATATGAGAATTTATAAAAACGGAAAGATATATACGGAAAACGAAAACAACGACGTCGCAGAGGCGCTGGTGACCGACGGAAAGACGATCCTTTACGCGGGAAGCGAAGAGGGTGCGGAAAAGCTTGCAGCTGCGACCGGCGGCGCAGAGACAGTCGATCTTGGCGGAAAGACCATGCTGCCGGGGATGATAGACAGCCACATACATCCGGGCATGTGCTCGAAAAGCGCGTGGCACGTGAGGCTGCCGTGGACGGAAGATGCGGACGAATTGCTCGCTGTTGTCGGAGAGTAGGTAAAGGAGCATCCGAGGGAAGAAGCGCCCTTCATATACTTCGAATACTATCCGACGGCCATGGTCGATGAACACGGGCCGAAAAAGGAGATGCTGGACGAGGTCGTATCCGACAGACCGGTGCTTTGTCAGGATTTCGGCGAGCACCTGTGCTGGGTAAATTCGAAGATGCTGGAGCTGATGGAAGTGGATAAGGACACTCCCGATCCCAGCGCGCTGGAGGTTTTCGTCAGGGACGGCGAAGGCAATCCCACAGGATGGATCAAGGAGTTCGCCTGGGTGCATTTTGCAGGCAGGATGTTCGAAAAGATCGGATGGTATCCGCCGGAGGAGCTGACGGCAGAGCAGATGAAGCCTTTCTTCGACTTCATGGAGGAGAGCGGCATCACCGCCATATTCGACGCCTTCATAGAGACGGACGAGCAGATAAAGTCAATATACGAGATGGACGCGGCCGGAAAGCTGCACCTTTACTACGACGGCTCGGTCAGGTTCTGGAAACTCGAAGACCTTCCGGAAAAGATAGGGAAGCTGCGGGAGTATCAGCAAAAATACACCACGGACCACATCAAGATAAACACTATGAAACTGTTCCTGGACGGGACCAACGAGAGCGGCAACAGCGCGTCTCTTCATGAGCATATCCACGATCCGGGCAATTACGGCGAGATAATGATGGAGGAAGACGAACTTGTTGACTGCTTCCTGCTCTGCAATCGCGAGAGCCTCGATCTTCACATCCACA
>CASEFF010000216.1 GCA_949287115.1 uncultured Bacillota bacterium
GGGAGTGGATGAAGTTGGCAGGGGGCCGCTGGCGGGACCCGTGGTCGCTGCGGCGGTGGTGCTGCCGGAAGACTTTGACGTATTGGGGATAGACGATTCGAAGAAGCTGTCGGAAAAGCGCCGCGAGGAGCTTTACGATGTCATAACGGAGAGAGCCGTATCGTACGGCATCGGCATGGCGGACGAGGGCGTTATAGATGAGATAAACATACTTCAGGCCACGAAGCTGGCAATGAAGAGGGCTCTGGCGGAGCTGTCGGAAAAGCTGGCAGGCGGGGCTGCCTGCGGTGCGGGGCGCGACGGGAAAGCGCCGGATTACGTCATATTCGACGCCATGGAGATAGAGGGTCTGAAAGCGCCGCAGGAGGGTGTCATAAAGGGAGATTCGAAGGTACTTGCGGTAGCCGCTGCCTCCATAGTGGCAAAGGTAACCAGGGACAGGATGATGGCGGAATATGCCCGGCAGTATCCGGGATACGGCTTTGAAAAAAACAAGGGATACGGTACGAAGCAGCATTACGACGGTATCGCGACCCACGGCATATGCCCCATCCACAGGAAGACTTTTCTGAAGAAGATACTGTGAAGACAGGAGAACAGGCGAAAGATCAGGCGGACGATAACGTTGTCGTTTTTTCTTGCGAAAAGATGTTTTTCATGGTAATATGAAGTTGTTATACGACTGACGGTAATAGTGGAATCGACCACGTGAAGTATAATGTAAGTGTGAGCCGACCGTCTGGGCCGAAGAGTCCGGATCATCAGGCTCTTTTTACGTTTTATATGTTAAAAAGGAGAACAAAATGGAGATCAAGAGTGATATTCAGATCGCGCAGGAAACGGAAATGAAAAATATCCTGGACATAGCGGATATTGCCGGCCTTGACAGAAAATACATCGAGCTTTACGGAAACTACAAGGCAAAGATCGATTACAATCTTCTGGAAGACAAGAAGGACGCGCCCGACGGCAAGGTGATACTGGTGACGGCCATATCGCCGACTCCGGCAGGAGAGGGAAAGACCACTACGACGGTGGGTCTTGCGGACGCCATGAAGAAGATAAACAAGAACGTGCTGGTAGCGCTGAGGGAGCCTTCGCTGGGCCCGGTATTCGGTGTTAAGGGCGGAGCCGCAGGCGGCGGATACGCACAGGTGGTGCCGATGGAGGACATAAACCTTCACTTCACCGGCGATATGCACGCCATAGGAGCGGCAAACAACCTGCTGGCAGCCATGCTTGACAATCATATCCAGCAGGGCAACGAGCTGAGGATAGATCCGAGAAGGATAACGTGGAAGCGCTGCGTGGACATGAACGACAGACAGCTCAGGTTCATCACGGACGGCCTCGGCGGAAAAGCCAACGGCACTCCGAGAGAGGACGGATTTGATATCACGGTGGCAAGCGAGATCATGGCGATACTGTGCCTTTCCAGCGACATAGAGGATCTGAAGAAGAGGATATCCAGCATCATCGTCGGCTACAGCTACGACGACGAACCTGTCACGGCAGGCCAGCTCAACGCTCAGGGAGCCATGGCGGCTCTGCTGAAGGATGCCCTCAAGCCGAACCTCGTACAGACGCTGGAGCACACGCCGGCATTCATACACGGCGGACCTTTTGCAAATATAGCTCACGGATGCAACTCGGTGATGGCCACGAGGATGGCAATGAAGATGGCGGATTACGTGGTAACGGAAGCCGGATTCGGTGCCGACCTGGGAGCGGAGAAGTTCCTCGACATCAAGTGCAGGATGTCGGGCATCAGACCGTCGGCAGTAGTCGTAGTCGCTACGGTGAGAGCGCTGAAGCACCACGGCGGAGTGCCTAAGACGGAGCTGGGAAGCGAAAACCTCGAAGCTCTCGAAAAGGGCCTTCCTAACCTGCTGCAGCACGTTGGCAACATCACGCAGGTCTACGGGCTTCCTGCAGTCGTTGCCATCAACAGGTTCCCTACCGATACGGAAGCCGAGCTGAAGCTGGTGGAGGACAAGTGCAGAGAACTGGGCGTCAACGTTGCCCTCAGCGAAGTATGGGGCAAAGGCGGCGAAGGCGGTATCGCGCTGGCTGAGGAAGTTGTAAGGCTCTGTGAGGAACCTAATGATTTCAACTTCGCATACAGCCTCGATATGACAATAGAAGAGAAGATCAGGGCAATAGCTCAGAAGATATATCACGCCGACGATATCAATATCCTGCCGGCGGCGATGAAGCAGCTGAAGCAGCTGGAAAGCCTCGGATTCGGCAACATGCCTATCTGCGTTGCAAAGACGCAATACAGCTTCTCCGACGACCAGACGCTGCTGGGTGCACCGAAGGGATTCGTGCTGACGGTGAGAAACCTGAAGGTTTCCGCGGGCGCCGGATTCATCGTTGCTCTCACGGGAGATATCATGACGATGCCGGGACTGCCTAAGAGACCGGCTGCGGAGAAGATAGACGTGGATAAGACGGGAAAGATATCGGGACTGTTCTAAGAAAAAGAGGAACAGCAGAAGTATTGGATAGTCGAAAGCGACCGGTTCGCCGGTCGCTTTTGTGAAGTTAAAGCTTTTCATCGGAGGGGAAATGATTTATATCGACAAGACGTGCAGACAGTTTACGGAAGAAACGGCAAGCGGCGCGCCGGTGCCGGGAGGCGGGAGCGTATCGGCAATGGCGGGGGCTCTGGGAGCTGCCCTGGGCAGGATGGTGGCGTCCCTTACCATCGGCAAGAAGAAGTACGCTGACGTGGAAGAGGAAATGACGCGTCTGGCGGCGGAAGCCGACGGGCTGCGGAAGGAACTTATGGATCTCGTGCAGGCCGATATCGACATATTCAGGCCCCTGTCCGAACTTTACGGCATGAAGGCGGAGACGGAAGAGGAAAAGGAAAAGAAGGCGGAGCTCATGGAAAAGGCTCTCAGCGACGCGTGCAGGGTGCCGCTGGATATAATGGAA
>CASEFF010000217.1 GCA_949287115.1 uncultured Bacillota bacterium
CTTCAGCTTGAGGGAGCCTTCGTATGAAACACCCGAGTCCAGTCCCCTTCCGATGAAGAACACCTGCTCTCTCCTGTGATACTTCTTCGCCAGAGCCGCGATGCTTTCTTCGCTCTTCAGCAGCTCCTCCACCTTGTCCGGCAGAGCTTTAAGCTCTCCCAGTATCCTGTCATAGTATTCTTTATCTACGGTACCCTTCGTGCTGCCCATGTAGAGGCCGATCAGATACATGCATATGAGCTGTGTCGTGTACGCCTTGGTGGAAGCCACCGCGATCTCGGGTCCGGCCCAGGTGTAGAACACGTCAGCCGATTCCCTGGCTACCGAGCTGCCGACAACAGTTACCACGGAAAGGATGCGCGCGCCCTGTCTCCTGGCTTCCCTGAGAGCCGCCAGCGTATCGAGAGTCTCTCCCGACTGGCTGATGGCTATGAACAGCGTTTTGTCATCGACGAAGGGATCCCTGTATCTGAACTCCGACGCCACATCCACCTCTACCGGCACCTTTGCCATTTTCTCTATGACCATCTTGCCTACGAGCCCCGCATGATATGCCGTACCGCATGCCACGATGTAGACCTTGTTGAAGTTGTCGATATCCTCCTTCGTCATGGAAATACCGTCCAGGTTGATGCTGCCGTCGTCGTTGAGCCTTCTCATCAGCGTCTCGTATATGCCCTTTGGCTGCTCGTGGATCTCCTTCAGCATGAAATGCTCGTAGCCTTCCTTTTCGGCTGCATCGGCATCCCATGTGACGTGGAACACATCTCTCTTCACTTTCTTTCCCTGGTCGTTGTATATGACTATGTCGTCCTTCGTCAGCACGACCGTCTCGTTGTTTTCGATGAAGTACACCTGTCTCACGTATTTGAGCAGCGCCGGTATATCGGAGGCTATGAAGTTGCATCCCTTGCCTATGCCGGCCACCAGCGGTGCATCCTTTCTTACGGCGACGATCTTATCGGGTTCGGCTGCCGCGATGGCGCATACGGCGTAGGCGCCTCTCATCTCGGCAACGGCCCTGTTGACAGCTTCCAGCAAATCGCCGTCATAGAACACTCCTATGAGGTGTGCTATGACCTCGGAATCGGTCTCCGATCTGAACTTCACGCCCTTTTCCTCTGCGAGCCATTCCTTCAGCTCCTGATAATTCTCTATTATGCCGTTATGGACTATGGCTATGGTATTATCTCCGTTTACGTGAGGGTGAGCGTTCACATCCGACGGCACGCCGTGAGTGGCCCACCTCGTATGACCTATGCCAACCGAGCTGTCAAACCCGGGATCGCCTATGATCTTCTCCAGATTCTTTATCTCCCCCACGTGTTTTCTGACTTCTATCTTCCCGTTTATCGGCATGGCTATTCCGGCCGAGTCATATCCCCTGTACTCCAGCCGCTTAAGTCCGTCTACTATCTTTTCCTTGGCGTGGTCGCTTCCTACGAATCCCACTATTCCGCACATATTATGTTCCTCCTTAAATGGTCCTTAAAAGATCTGCCCGGCTCATCCGAACCGCTCCGTGAGCATGTCCGCCAGCCTTTCCGCCAGCTTCGTTATGTGCTCCACATCCTGTCCTTCCAGCATCACCCTTACCAGCGGCTCCGTTCCGGACGGCCTTATGAGCAGCCTTCCGCTTCCCTCTATCTCCTTTTCTACTTCGTCCATGGCAGCCTTTATCTCGGCGTCTTCCATGAATCTGCTCTTGTTTTCGTTCCTGACCTTTGCGTTCCTTAGGACCTGAGGGAATATCTCTATCTCATCGGAAAGCTCCGACGGCTTTTTCCCCGATTTCATAACCGCCTGCAGAAGCTGCAGCGATGACAATATCCCGTCACCGGTCGTCGTATGATTCAAAAATATTATATGTCCCGACTGCTCTCCGCCTACGCGGCTCCCCGTCTTCAGCATGCTCTCAAGGACGTATCTGTCGCCTACCGACGTCACCTCCACGCTGCATCCCATGCTCTCCATATATTTGTGGAAGCCCAGATTGCTCATGACCGTAGCGGTGACGAGATCGCCTTCCAGATCGCCCCTGTCCTTCATCATCCTGGCACAGATGCATATCAGCTTGTCTCCGTCTATGATCCTGCCCTTTTCGTCCACCGCTATCAGCCTGTCGGCATCGCCGTCATAGGCAAGCCCCAGCAGCGCTCCCTGCCTGACCACTTCCTTCTGCAGCCTCTCGGGGTGCGTTGAGCCGTACCCGTCGTTTATGTTCATGCCGTCCGGCTTATTGCCTATGACCGTCACATCGGCGCCCAGCTCACGGTAGACCTTTTCGGCTACCTGATATGCCGCTCCGTTGGCACAGTCGAGAACCAGCTTGACGCCGCTTATGTCCGCATCTATGGTGGCCTTCAGAAAATCGGCGTATCGCGTCAGCGCATCGTCATCGGCTTCAAGACATCTTCCCAGCATATCGCCCGTAATGTGGCTGTTGACATCTATGTCACGC
>CASEFF010000218.1 GCA_949287115.1 uncultured Bacillota bacterium
ATACTTTTCCGCGCTGAACCCTATTCGTCTCATTTCTTCCTCCCATCTTCACAGATCGCCCGTCACTTATCGCCTAAAGATACGCTATCGCGCATGTCACCGTTGTCACCACCATCACCAGTATTATCGCGATCGTGATTATCCTGACGGCTTTTTTGCTCATCATGCTCTCTTACCTCCTGACTTGATCAACACCACGGCATCGCAGCATCACAACGCCGCAGCATCACATCAGCGTTATGTTGATCCTGTTCCTGCCCTCAAGGAGCCCCTTGAGGCTGATGCTGTAATCTATATCTATGTGCCCGTCTCCGTGTTCGGACAGCGTGTTTTCCAGCTCGTTGGTCAGCACTTCCATCTCTATGGGGCCGAAAGGCGTTTCGTAAAATCCCGTATAGCGCTTTCCCTTTTCGAAGCGTATCTCGTTGCCGGGACCGGCGCCTCTGCCGAAACGCTTCATCTGGACCTCGCCGTTCTTAAGTTTGAGCCTCGTCTTGCAACCCGGCGTGCCGGAAAGTTCGCTTTCCTCGTATATGAGGTACAGCGCCTCGCCCCGCTTATAGAGCTTTCCTTCCGTGACGAATTCCATGAAGTCCTCGCCGCCCTCGTCGCTCGCCTGCCTGCCTTTTATCCTTATCATTATCTCTTTCATCGTGATCTCCTCACCGGCCGCTACATGCTCTCCAGTATCTCCGTCAGCTCTTCGCGGCTGAATTCGTACCTGCTGAGGCAGAAGTGGCATTGCAGTTCCGCCCTGCCGTCTTCCTCTATGATCTCTCTCATGTCGTCTTTTCCTATGGTCGCCAGCGCACGGGCCATCCTGTCGCGGCTGCAGTCGCACTCCCAGCGGATTTCCCTTTCCCCCAGCACGTAAGGCCTGTACTGCTCCGGCATGTCCGCAAAGATTTCATCCATCAGAGCTCTCACAAGACCCTCATCTGTCATCCCTGCCGACCTTTCCTTCACTTTATCTATAGCCGCCGTCATCGGCAGCATCTTTCCTATCATGTCCTCCAGGGCATCCACCGCGCCGTCTTCCGCGCCCGGCAGCATCTGTATTATCATCCCGCCCGCAGCGCCTATGGAAAGATCCCTCTCCACCTTGACGCCCAGCGCTACCGACGAGTTCTGCTGCTCCGACACGAAGAAGTACGCCGTAAGATCCTCGGCTATCTCACCGCTGACGAGAGCTATCGTCCCGACGTACGGCTCCTTGAGCCCCAGGTCCTTTATGACCGTCAGCTTACCTTTTCCCAGCGCTCCGCCCACGTCCAGCTTTCCGTTCTTTTTCAGGGGTATGTCTATGTATGGATCGGCTATATATCCCTTGACCGTGCCGTTTCCGTGAGCTGTGGCCAGCACCTGCTTCGCCGGCCCGTCTCCCCTGAAATCCACCGTCAGCTTGTCTTCGTCGCTCTTCAGCATTATGCCCATGAGCCCCGCAGCGGTCAGCACGCGCCCGAGAGCCGCAGACGCCACCGGCGTCGTCCGGTGTATATCCGCCGCCGTCTGCACCATATCCGTCGTTATCGCCATGTATACCCTGTACGATCCGCTCTTGTCCATACCTATGACTGCTTTGCTCATCTTCTGCGGGAACCTCCTGATCTCTGCATTTTTCGTGCCTCTGCATCCCGCGCCCGTGGCGGTCACGGCGCCCGGTGACGCCGTCCGATGCCGCGTGACGGCACGATTCCAACACTATTTCGATTTTATCACATTATGTAGGAAATGTTTAACCTTTTCTGCCGATATTCACATATTTTCGACACCGAAAACACATAATAGGTTTGTATATTTGTGTTAAAGAAACTTACAGCAGTAAAAGGGAAACCTGTAAATGAGGTGAATATATATGAAAGACAACAGATATGAAAACACGAATTACGGCAATAACTTCGTCATGAGAGAGCCGGATCCGGAAACGAACGCGGGCTCCTCGGGATCCGGGGCTGCGGAAAGCGGCGGGGCAAACGGCGCAGACACGCATACTCATGATGCAAACTCCGCCTACGGTACCGGAACGTCCGGGGCAAACGCCGCGGCAAACGCCGCGGCGGGCGCAGGCTCATACAGCGGCGCTTATCGCGATCCGCGGGAAAACTTCAGAGGAAACGGCTATAACGCCGGGGCAGACAGCACCCGGGAAGATGCAAACACCGATACGGGCAGCAGCCGTGCCGACTATACGGCACCGGGAGGCGGCGCCGGAGACGGATGGGAAGGCGCATCCGCTTCATGGGACAACCACAACGGTCTCGGCAAGGTCCACAACGGCAGGCGTGCATCGAAACCGGTGACGCTGACGAAAAAATCGCTGGCGCTCATCATCGCCCTCTGCGTCTTCCTTTCGGCAGGCTTCGGCATAGGAGGCGCCGCCGTCGGAAACCACATATTCGGCGACAGCCCGTCTTCGGGCGCTTCGGGCAGCGTCACCAACGCCGGATATACCCTTGAAGACGCCACAGACAGCAACATGACGGTTCAGGAGATAACCGAAAAGGCCAAGCCGAGCGTCGTGGAGATAAAGACGGAAAGCGTCTCCTCCGACTCGTGGATGCAGCAGTACGTCACCGAAGGTGCGGGCAGCGGCGTGATAATAACCGATGACGGATACATCGTCACCAACAACCACGTCATAGAGGGCGCAAGCAAGATAACCGTGACGACCGCTGACGAAAAGGAATACGACGCCTCGCTGGTAGGCTCCGACTCCATATCGGACGTGGCCGTGCTGAAGATAGATGCAAAGGGGCTCACCCCGGCGACCTACGGCAACAGCGATCAGCTGGCTGTCGGTGATCTTGCCGTCGCCATAGGAAACCCTCTCGGCGAACTGGGCGGCACCGTGACGGCAGGCATAATCAGCGCTCTCGACAGGGAAGTCGCCATAGACGGTAAGACGATGAACCTTCTCCAGACCGACAGCTCCATAAATCCGGGCAATTCCGGCGGTGGCCTCTTCAACGATGACGGACAGCTCATCGGCATAGTAGTAGCCAAATCGTCGGGCTCCGACGTGGAGGGACTCGGCTTTGCCATCCCGATAAATACCGCTGCCAATGCGGCCCAGCAGATCATCGATCAGGGATACGTCAGCGGACAGCCGTCTACCGGCATGTCCTACACCGAATCCTCGGGCCAGAGCAGCATAGACATGCTCTTTAACGGGGTCAGCAACAGCTCCAGCGTATACATCGCATCCGTAAACGGCGAAAATGCAAAGGCCGCCGGATTTAAGGAAGGCGACATGGTATATGCCGTAGACGATACGGAGATAACGTCATTCGACGAGCTCTCTTCGATCGTGACCGCCCACGAAGTGGGAGATACGCTGAAATACACGATCATCAGAAACGGCCAGACACTGGATATAAACCTTACCCTTGAAGAGAGGATCAACTGAGACAAAACAAAAATAACCGGGGACATCAGTCCCCGTTGAATATCGACCCGCGGATATCCGCGGGTCTCATACTGCATGCAAAAGCCCGGCTTCAAACTTAAAGAAGTTGGGCTTTTATCTATATTACCTTTATGATAAGTTCCGTTCCTGTGGTCTTCTTATCGATGTTCATTGTGCTTCCCCTTTTCCTCTTCCGAAAAGTCAAAGATTTCCTTTTTATTGCTGAAATTATACAATAAAACCCCTTTTCTCACATCGCCCATACGGGGCAAAAATGGGCTATGTCCGGCGCAGCGATCGCGCCTATGGGCGGCAGCGCGATGTCTGCGCGTGGAAACCTACAGGGCGGTTTTGGCAGGGGTTTTCAAGGGGATTCTGTCTTCTGTCACTTGCCCGTTCTTTTCTTTCCGCTCCCGCCCGTTGAAACCCCGTTCTTTCTCCCTTTCTGTTCGCTTCTCCGAACAGTTTTGCGCCGATTTTTCAAAAATTTCACACAAAACCGGCCGCTCCGGCGGCCGCCTTCGCAGCGGGCAACGACGCAGCAGGCAGCAATGGGACGATAAATGCAACGGCCGGTGACGCTGCCGGCGATTGGGTATCAGCTCTATCCAGAGCTGAAAACATCACAGAAGAGCTCAAGGCAAAGGATATGATGGCATGGGTACAGAAAGATCGGCTATAAATAAATTTGTTATCAGCAGATACAATGCTGTAAATAGCTTGTATAAAGCATCTGCAGGCAATATAATTATTATATAAACAAATGTTTCAGGCAGCGCGGGATATGGTAATTTAGTTGACCGGGTTGTTCCCAAAACCATGCTTAATGCCTGCAGATATAGAACTTCCAACGAAAAATCAGTTGACTGTTGGTTGACTGAAAATAGAAAGAGGTGATTGTATATGCCGGTAATATCGCGTTTCTATGGTGTAATAATAAAAATGTATTTTTCGCAAAGCGAGCATAATCCACCGCATTTACATGCCATATACGGCGATTATATGGGTGCGATAGATATCAGAACAGGAGAAATGATAGAGGGAGATTTGCCTAACAGAGCATTAAAAATGGTAAAAGAGTGGACCAGCTTACACAGAGAAGAACTTATGAAAATTTGGGAAACGCAGGAGTTTACGGAAATTACACCATTAGACTGATAGGAGGTGGAAATATGTTTCATAAAGTGAAAAGTGTAGAACCTCTGAAAGATTTTAATTTAAGCGTTGTATTTCTGGACGGAACCAGAAAGAATTATGATGTAAAGCAGCTTTTTAAGTATGAGGCTTTTGGAGATCTAAAGAAAATACAGGGGCTTTACGAGCAGGTAAAAGTTGATGCCGGGGGATATGGCATAAGCTGGAACGATAATATCGACATAGCATGCGATGAATTATGGGAAAACGGTAAATCGGCGTAAGCAATATAGAAGTATATATTTGAAGTGATTTATGCTTCGACCTGTTGCTAAAAATGTTATAGCTATGGAAGATTACAAGATCGCCATCGAATTTGATTCCGGAGAAAAGAAAATATTTGATGTATCGCCGTATAACAGGAAGTTGGTATGGCGAACTGTCCGATGCAAATCATTTCAAATCGGTATTCGCAAACGGCGTTACTGTTGAATGGCTGCTCCGGCAGGAGTATAAACGCAGTGCTTGCTGACAAATACGCACGCACGGCTCATCTGCCGTCTGCGTCATTTTCTCCTTTCCCGCAGCCGTGGCCGCACCCCTGCTTTCGGGCGCATTCGCCGGCCCTCGGGCATATCTCGTAATTCCCGCCCTTTATTATCAGACAGCGCCCGTTTATCAGCGCTTCCGCCAGCTTTTTCCGCGCGCTGTTGTATACGGCCTGCACCGTCGTCCTGGCAACGCCCATCTGACCGGCGCACATCTCCTGCGTCTGCCCCAGAAGATCTATCAGCCTTATGGTCTCATATTCGTCCAGCGTCATCTCTATCACATCGCGCTCATCCCCGTCCAGAGGGCCAAAGCCCCTGTTTTCAGGCATCGCGCATATCCTTCTGCATTTCTTAGGTCTCGGCAT
>CASEFF010000219.1 GCA_949287115.1 uncultured Bacillota bacterium
CGGCAATCCGACGCCGAGGATAGCCGAATGCAGGGAAGGCCTTATAAATTCCATAGGTCTTCAGAACCCCGGTGTGGACAAGGTGATAGAAGAAGAACTGCCGAAGCTAGCAAAATGTTTACATAAAAAAGTTATGGCAAACATAGGCGGCTTTTCGATAGAAGAATACGTTGAGGTCAGCAGACGCCTCGACAGATGCGAGCAGGTGGGCTGGCTTGAGATAAACGTTTCATGTCCCAATGTGCACGGAGGCGGGATAGCCTTCGGTACCGATGCCGGCGCCGCCGCGGAGGTGGTATCCGCCGTGAAAGAGGCGGTAAAAAAACCTGTAGTCATAAAGCTTTCTCCCAACGTTACCGATATAGTGGAGATCGCAGTGGCATGCGAAAAGGCGGGAGCCGACGCCGTATCCCTCATAAACACGATGATGGGCATGAGGATAGATCTGAAGAGCAAAAAACCTGTCGTAGCCAACAGGATGGGCGGTTTTTCGGGACCTGCCATATTCCCGGTGGCTCTCAGGATGGTATATCAGGTATATGAAAACGTCGACATACCTGTCATAGGCATAGGCGGTATATCGACGGCTGAAGATGTGATCGAGATGATGCTGGCGGGAGCCACCGCCGTGCAGATAGGAGCGGCAAATCTGGTGGATCCGTACGTATGCCGCGATATCGTGGAGCATCTGCCTGATGTGATGAAGAAGTACGGTATCGATGATCTCGGTGATATTATAGGAGGTGCACACTGATGGGCAGAGATGTGATAATAGCATGTGATTTCAGCAGCAGCGAGGAAACGCTGGAATTCCTCGAAAAGCTCGGAGACGAGCGGCCGTATGTGAAGATAGGGATGGAGCTTTTCTACGCGGAGGGACCGGATATCGTGAAGATGCTGAAGATGAGAGGCCATAAGGTATTTCTCGATCTTAAACTCCACGACATCCCCAACACCGTCAACAAGGCAATGAAGGTGCTGGCAGGGCTCGGGGTTGACATGTGCAACGTGCATGCCGGCGGGACCGTCGATATGATGAAAGCCGCCATAGACGGACTGAAAGCCGGCTGCGGCACAGGCAGCAGGCCGCTTCTGATAGCCGTCACGCAGCTCACGTCGACCACGGAGGAGCGCATGCGGCGTGATCTGATGATAGACCGCGATATGGAGTCGGTCGTTTCACATTATGCGCTGAATGCAAAAAACGCCGGGCTCGACGGTGTGGTATGTTCGCCGCTGGAGTCGGGAAAGGTCCATGACGTGTGCGGACAGGGCTTTCTCACGGTGACGCCGGGCGTCAGATTTGCCGATGACGACAAGGGAGATCAGGCAAGGGTGACGACGCCGGCGAAGGCGAAGGAGCTCGGCTCCGATTATATAGTGGTAGGCAGGAGCATAACGGGTGCTGCCGATCCGGCAGCCGCATACAGACGATGCGTAAGTGAATTCACAGGCAGATAAATTTACACAGGGAGGTCAGCAGACATGAGGAAGGAAATAGCAAAAGGACTTTTGGAGATAGAAGCCGTTTTTCTCAGCCCGGGCAAGCCGTTCACATGGGCAAGCGGCATAAAGAGCCCGATATACTGTGACAACAGGCTGATACTTACGGCTCCGTCCGTCAGGGATAAGGTGGAAAACGCCATCACCGATACGGTAAGGGAGAATTATCCCGATGCGGAGGTGCTGATGGGCACCAGCACAGCAGGCATAGCTCACGCAGCCATCGCGGCTCACATCATGGGCATACCCATGGGATATGTACGCTCCGGAGCCAAGGATCACGGCAGGGGCAACCGCATAGAAGGAAGGCTTGAGCCGGGACAGAAGGTCGTCGTGATAGAAGACCTGATTTCCACGGGCGGCAGCGTCATCGAAGTCGTAGAGGCGCTGAGAGAAGCCGGTGCCGAAGTCCTTGGCATAGTTAGCATATTCACATACGGTATGAAGAAAGGCCTTGAAAGGATGGCGGCGGCAGACGTGAAGAATATCAGCCTTACGGATTTCGATGCCATCGCGGAGGCTGCAGTCGAGAGCGGCTACATAAAGGAAGACGACGTCAGAAAGCTGCAGGCTTTCAGAGACAATCCTCAGGACGAGAGCTGGATAGAGAAATAAGTTATAACCTGTGTTGATACCATATGGGAGGTAATGATGAAACACCTGATTGACATTATGGAGCTGACGACAGATGAGATCGATCAGATGATAACGACTGCAAAGGATATCATCGCGCATCCTGACAGATACGCGGAAAAATGCAGAGGGAAAAAACTCGCGACGCTTTTTTTCGAGCCTTCGACGAGAACGAGACTCAGCTTCGAGGCGGCGATGTATGAGCTGGGCGGGAACGTGCTCGGTTTTTCCGAAGCCCAGAGCTCTTCGGCGGCAAAGGGCGAGAGCGTTTCCGATACCATAAGGACGGTGGGAGCATACGCCGATATAATCGCGATGAGGCACCCGAAAGAGGGCGCTCCGATGGTGGCGTCGCGAAAGTCGACGGTTCCCATCATAAATGCCGGTGACGGCGGCCATAACCACCCGACACAGACTCTCACGGACCTGCTGACCATAAACAGGGAAAAGGGAAGGTTCAACGATCTTACCATAGGATTCTGCGGCGATCTGAAATTCGGCAGAACAGTCCATTCCCTCATAGGCGCGATGTCAAGGTATGAGAACGTCCGCTTCATCCTCATATCTCCCGACGAACTGAAGATACCGGAATACCTCAAGCACGAGGTGCTGGAAAAGAAAAACATCGAATACATAGAGACGACGGATCTCGAAAAGGCAATGCCTATGCTGGACATACTGTACATGACGCGTGTCCAGAGGGAGCGTTTCTTCAACGAACAGGACTATATAAGGCTGAAGGACAGCTATATCCTTACTCCGGCGAAGCTGGAAAATGCCAGAGAAGACCTTTCCATACTCCATCCGCTGCCGCGTGTGAACGAGATATCCGTTGCGGTGGATGACGACCCGAGGGCAAAGTATTTCGAACAGGTCCTCAACGGCAAGTTCATAAGGATGGCGCTCATATTAAAACTGCTGGAGGTGAAATAGATGATAATCGGTAAGATACAGAACGGCATAGTGCTGGATCACATAAAGGCGGGCGAGGGCATGAGGCTCTACAGCATACTGGGACTTGACTCGCTGGACTGTCAGGTGGCTCTCATAAAGAATGCCGAGAGTCAGAAGATGGGCAGGAAGGATATAATAAAGATAGACAGGATAATTGATGTGAACCTCGATGCCATAGGCTATGTAGACCCCGGCATAACCGTCAATATAATAGAGAACGGCAAGCTGGCAAAGAGGAGCCACATAGATCCGCCCGATGAGATCGTCGATGTCATCAAGTGCAAGAATCCGCGA
>CASEFF010000220.1 GCA_949287115.1 uncultured Bacillota bacterium
AACCACGATATACTGACGAAGGAAGATAAGATAGTATCGGGTGCAAGCTGCACGACCAACTGTCTGGCGCCTATGGCGAAGGCTCTCAACGACTACAGAGAGCTGAGAACCGGTTTCATGACTACGATACACGCATACACGGGCGATCAGATGATACTGGACGGACCTCACAGGAAGGGAGACTTCAGAAGAGCCAGAGCGGGCGCTGTCAATATCGTGCCTAACAGCACCGGTGCTGCGAAGGCCATAGGGCTCGTAATCCCGGAACTGGCCGGAAAGCTGATAGGATCGGCTCAGAGGGTACCGGTACCGTCGGGCTCGATAACCATACTCGACGCCACGCTCAAGGATATGACCGACAGCGTATCGGTGGAAGGCATCAATGCGGCCATGAAAGCCGAGGCAAACGATTCCTTCGGATACACCGAGGAACAGCTGGTATCGAGCGACATCATCGGTATGTCCTACGGCTCTCTCTTCGATGCTACTCAGACGCTGGCGGAAAAATGCGGCACGCATATTTATGAGGTAAGAGTAGTCGCATGGTACGACAACGAGATGAGCTACACATCACAGCTCATAAAGACGCTGAGACACATGGGGACGCTGCTGTAGCCGCAGCGCGGACGATCACGCACACTACTGAACAATGTAATGATACACCAACGCGAAGGAGCCGGAAAGATCATCTTTCCGGCTCCTTCGTGCTGTTGTATTACGGCTAAAAAAGGGTGGTAATATGCTGTTTTATATAGTCGTTACGTACTCGTTCATCGGCTTCACCATGTAGCTGCTGTAAGGCATCCTGTCGGTGCTGACGTAGCCGGCTCCGGCATCTATGAGCTGCGGTATCCTGTTTATTATATCGGCGCAGGTCAGTTCCACCGTGGCCGGTCTGTTGACGATGACGGTCGTCTCCGGCTCGCCGAAGAATGTCCACTCGTTCCTGTCGAATTCATCAGGAGAGTATACCTTGCCTATGCATTCCGTTTCCAGCGTGATGCCTTCCGCAGTTTCCGTGGTTACGATGGCGGACATTCCCGTGGCATCGCCGGCCTTTATGGTCATGCCGAGGGTTTCGGAACGGAGATCCTTTTCATACGTATGAGGTACGCATTTCTGGGTCTGCGATACGACCGTGAGACCCAGCCTGCTGCAGAGCCAGCCGTTCTGATTCCACATGTATGACGGTATGTATTCGCCTTTTTCCACCAGCGCGCCGATCTCATCGGACGAAAGGCTGTTGTATCTGCCGATCTCGTTTTCGAATTCCGCTATCGTCAGACCGGCTCCGTGTCCCTGGGCGAGAGCTATGCCGTAGTCCTCCACGTTATAGCTGCTGCTGCCTTTTATCTTCGTGATGTTTGCCATGGAGGCGGCCACATTTGTTATCATCGTGCCCCAGTAGAGGTCGGGATAACCGCTGCCGCAAAGGGTGCATCCGTGCTCTTTTGCAAGTGCATCCAGTTCCTTCGTTATATCAGGTGAAGAGTTCCAGGGATACAGCGCTTCTTCGCACGTTGTGATGGCGTTGACTCCGTTGACGGCGCATACCGTGAAGGCCTCCTTCAGCTCGGCCATCGTGCTTCGTGTCGCGATGACGCATACATCCGGTTTCGTTTCCTTTATGACTGCGTCCGCATCTGCCGCCGGTGAGATGGTTATGCCTATATCATCGCCGCCGATGACGTATCCGACGTCTTTGCCGATAACATCGGGGTTCATATCGAAGGCCGCTACCAGTTCGCCGCCCTTTTCGAGAGCGTAACGCATCAGGTATCTGCTCATCTTACCGCATCCGTATTGTGCTATTCTTACTTTGCGCTTCATGATGATCCCTCCTCTCATGAAGTCCGTTCGTGTTTTTCCCTGTAAGATAAGCATAGACCTTGAAGCTGGTATAAAGTCAAGGTCTATCGGTAAAATTTATTTTTTTGTATCTACGGGGATCTCCAGTTTGTAGAACATGTTCCGCGGACCGTCGCGGAATACCGGAAATTCCACAAGGACCTCGCACAGATAATCGCCGCAGACGCTGAGACCGTGCTCCTCTATGTAGTGGAGCATGCGCTGTGCGTTTTCCGTTTCCGTGTAAAAATCGTCGGAGCATATGCAGCAGTACATGGATGCGGGCAGGACCTCCGGCTCCGTATCCATTTCATCGGGATCGACGAAGAGGAAGACTTCGTTGGCCGAAAACTCGCCGCTCAGCAGCGCTTCGCGGCGCATGATGGTGCCCACGTTGCAGAAGGAGCTCATTTCGAACTTTTCGTCCGACAGGTGGATCTTGAGCTCCCGGAGCATGTACTCGTAGCCGAGATGCAGGTGATCCTGACTGAAATAGTCGGTGTCGGTGGTGTAGCTGTAGATGTAACGGTCGGGCATGTATTCCATGAAGATCTGCTCGTCCTTGGGAAGGGTCTCGTACTTTCTGTAGTTTTCAAGGACCCGCGTCATGGCGCGTTTGCGGTTGAGGAGGGTTTCCACCTGCATATCTATCGCATCACGCTGGTTGTTGATGAAATCCTTTATGGCGGCCGTGTCCTCGCTGTCAAGGA
>CASEFF010000221.1 GCA_949287115.1 uncultured Bacillota bacterium
CAGCCGCCAGAGCTGACGGTATAGAGCATAACACAAAGACATTGGAAGCATTCAGATACGTGCAGGATCAGTTCATGGGACTTGCCGATTATGAGACGATAGCTCTTTATCACGAAGGGATCCAGAGGAATCTTGATCTTTACACCGGAGTGGTAGAGGCGCTCAGCGACGGTGAAGTGACGGAGGACGACATATGGCTTCCTGCGGAGATAAACGGATGGTACGAATACTATGCGTATCTTTTCAGCGATGAAGTCTGTGAGCTTTCCAACAGTGTGTTGATGAACGATAACGTGGAAAGCAACTGGTCGACAGGTAAGATGTCTATAGCCCTCGACGATTCATGGAAGACGACAAAAGCTCTGTACGCTCAGTGGAACGAAGGGGTTACGGATGCGGATGAATATCAGCAGTTCGTAGACGAATATAACGGTTATATAGATATCCTGAAAGAGGATCTTCAGGAATATGTAGACAGTGAGACCGAAGCCATGAAAGTGCTCAAGGATATGCTGTAGACGATGATAATGGTCCATACACAACGGACGCCCCGTGATATCACGGGGCGTCCGGCTTTTGTGTCGAAACAGTATATATGGTATTTTCTTCGGGGTCAGCCGATGTATTCCTGACGATCAAGATTGATGACCTTACGGAAAAGTTCGCATATCCTTTCGCGGTCGCCGGTCTGTCCGAGCACCCACATGATCTTGGCGACGATGGCTTCCGTTGTCATGTCGCCGGCCTGCAGGATGCCGGGATGGTCGCTGTATTCCCTGCCCACCCGATAAACTTTGAGGTCGCAGCCTTCCTCCGGTACCTGTGTGGTTACGACCAGCGTTTTGCCGGAGGCTGTCCAGTCGAAGATGGCCTTCCTGAACGAGTCGTCGTATTCGGGGATGCCGCCGATCCCGAAGGTTTCTAAAATGATGGCGTCATAATCGTTTTTCAGCAGATAGAATATATCCGCCTTGACTTCCGGTGTCAGCTTCAGCACGAAGACACGATCGTTCAGCCGGTCATATGTCTTGAGATCTTCCGGCTTCGGTATCGTTCCGGTGTAATGACGGATGATGCGGTCATCGTGGATGATGGCCAGAGGCGGGAAGTTTATGCTCTCGAAAGCGTCAAAACTGCGTGTGCGCTGTTTTCTCGCACGCGTGCCGATGACGGCCTTGCCGTTGAACACGATGGAGACGCGGCATGAATCGTCATCAAGGGCATACAGGATGCTTTGATAGATATTTAGCTTCGCGTCCGTATAGGGGTCTCCCATAGGCTTTTGGGATCCGGTGAGAACTATCGGTTTTTCCGAATCCTGGATCAGATAGGAAAGCGCCGCTGCCGTATAGGCCATGGTATCCGTCCCGTGGAGGAGGACGATGCCGTCGTAGTCGTCGTAATGGGACATGATGGTGTCACTGATCGTCAGCCACTGTCTGGGGCGCATGTTGGTGCTGTCTATGTTCATCAGCTGCAGTACGGTAAGATCGCATTTCTCTCTGATGCCGGGCACGTTGGATGCCAGTTCTTCTCCCGTCATGGCGGGAGTCAGTCCGTTCCCGCTTTCCATGGAGGCGATGGTGCCTCCCGTCGCGATCATCAGTATTTTTTTCATTTTCCAATTAAACCTTTCTTTACATCTGTCACAGCCTGTCACTGTAGTTGAGGATGCTCCTGAGGAATCCCGATCGCGGCGGTTTCCTGCCGCCCATGACGGTGGAGTAATAGACGATGGAGGCGTCAAGGCTGTCCTCCGTCGTTCTTATTATTGCATAGGAACCGTCGCTGCCGTCCCTTGGCAGCGTAAGACTGCCGGGGTTTATCAGATAGATGCCGTCGGTTTCCTCTATATGCGCGACGTGGGTATGGCCGAAAACGACTGCCCGGCATTCGTTTTCCATAGCCCTGTATATGATATTGTCCGTGCTGTACTTCACGTTTTCCATGTGACCGTGAGTGACGAGTATTCTGCCGTATTCGGTGTCTGCGATCC
This sequence comes from uncultured Bacillota bacterium, assembly GCA_949287115.1. Taxonomy (GTDB): domain Bacteria; phylum Bacillota; class Clostridia; order Peptostreptococcales; family Anaerovoracaceae; genus Lentihominibacter. The sequence goes on from CASEFF010000221.1 coordinate 1,997, forward strand.
TGAAATCGTCGCGGCTGCGTCCTCCGTCGCAGTTGCCCTTCACGGCGATGACGGGAACATTGAGCTCCGAACCGAGTTTCTCCCCGTCGGATATGAAGTCGCCGGCGTGTATGATCAGGTCGATGTCCGTCAGCTTTTTCCAGATATCTCTTACCTTATTGAGTTTTCCGTGGGTATCGCTTATGGCTAAAATTTTCATAAGTAGAGTGTAACACAGTTAAGTGACATTGACTAGGCTGTTGTTTTCATATAAAATGAAAGATAATGATGAAAAAGGGAGCGGTCAGGACATGTCGGAAAACAACGGAATAATAAGAACGGACGGACAGGATCTTGCGGCGAAGGCCGGGGAGCTGAAGAATGAAGGCGCTGAGGGCGTGATCGTAAGGCTCGACACACTGAATCATACGAGGTACGGCCAGTTGAACGAAGGAAAATCACTGGAGGATGTGATAGCCGGTATAAACAGCGCGCTGAGAAACGGACTTTCCGTAAGGCTGGAAGTGGCGGTGACGGAAGGCTTCAACGATGATGAGACACTGGATTTTCTTCAGCTGACGCTCCAGCATAAATGCGATATAGTATTCCTGCCTACGATAAGTTACGATATCCTGAAGGAAAAGATGCCGGCGCTTCGCAAGATCGACGGCGACTTCGGGGATGTCGATATGTATAAATACCCTATGGCTGTAGGAAGAATAGGGTTTTTAAAGGGTTAGGAGACGCGGCGTATGCATGAAAAGCTGTATGAGATGAAAAAAGAGTTGACCGGGCTGTTGAAGAAGGACAGGCTCCTTAAATCCGCAGTCAAGGAAGTCAACCGCATAGATATGATAAAGGGCTCGCTGATAGTGAGGAACGCCAGACATGATGATGTGGCGGTGGACGCCATACTCAAAGGCGATCTGCAGGGCGATGTTCCCGTGAAGGACTATGTGTTCATCGAGAATTTCGGAAAGGTCATAAACGTAGCCTATAATTGTCTTGAAATGGGTAACTATCTAGACAGATATCTGTTGATCAGCGCATACAGACTGTTATCGGAAGACGAGAACGGATATTTCAGAAAGACGAATCCGGTGGTATATGCGTTCAATCATGTGCCGACCCATTCCCTCGACATAGAGGAAAAGCTGGATGACGCGCTGAGACGCGTATACAGCCCGAAGGCCGGGAACAATGTCGTACTCAAAGCCATGTACGTACACAACAAGCTGATAGAGATATATCCTTTCAGCGAATTCAGCGGCGAACTGGCCGTATTTGCCATGAACTATTACCTCATGGAGAACGGGCTGGCACCGATAAACATGCCTATGTCGCAGGAGGACTACTTCGATATAGTCGGAGATTGTCTGAAAGGCAGGAGGCAGGAAGAGTTCTACGATTTCCTGTGCAGGGCGATATACGACAAGATGCAGGGAACGATAGAGGCATGCGAGGAATATTTTAAAAACGATAACGATACGAACAGATGATAACGGAAACGAAAAGAAAAAAGAGCGGTTCACCCCTCACCGGGATGTTCCGCTCTTTTTGAATGCCGTGTTTACTTTTTACTGCCGTCTATCTCCGCCAGCTGGGCGGCCACGCTGTCAAATGATGTGGAGCCCTTCGACTTCTTGGCGCTGATGCAGCTTCTTATGGAGATCTTATCATATATGTCATCATCGAACTTATCCGAGAACGACTTGAATTCGTCCATTGTAAGATCTTCAAGGGCTATGCCCCTGTTTATGCAGTACAGCACCATCTTTCCTATTATCTCGTGGCAGTCCCTGAAAGGAAGTCCTTTAGATACGAGATAATCCGCGGCGTCCGTCGCATTCATGTAACCGTATCTGGCGGCCTTTTCCATGCTGTCCTTTTTGACGTCCATGGTCAGGATCATTTCGGTGAATATGTCCACAGAGGCTTTGAGGTTATCGGCTGCGTCGAACACGGTTATCTTGTCCTCCTGCAGATCCTTGTTGTACGCCAGAGGCAGTCCCTTGCAGATCGTCAGCAGACTCATCAGATCGCCGTATACGCGGCCCGTCTTTCCTCTGATCAGTTCGGCCATGTCCGGGTTCTTTTTCTGCGGCATTATGCTGCTGCCGGTGGAAAAGGAGTCATCTATCTCGATGAATCCGAATTCGGCGGAACTCCAGAGTATCAGCTCCTCGCAGAAGCGCGAAAGGTGCATCATGGTTATGGCGCAGCAGTTTATGAACTCGATGGCAAAATCCCTGTCGGCTACCGCGTCCATGCCGTTAGGCAGGACCTGAGAGAATCCCAGCTTTTCGGCGAGGAAATCCCTGTCGGTATCGTATGTGGTGCCGGCAAGGGCTCCGCTGCCGAGAGGCAGTCTGTCTATCCTGTCGAGGCAGTCGGCAAAGCGCTCCCTGTCCCTTGAGAACATCTGGTAGTATGCCAGCAGGTGGTATGCCAGAGTAACGGGCTGCGCTCGCTGCAGATGGGTATACCCGGGCATGACCGTATCGGTATGCTCCTTTGCCAGCTTTTCCAGAGCGTCCGTGAGCGCCTTGAGGGAGGCGTCCAGCAGAGCTGTTTCGTTTTTGAGATAGAGCCTTATGTCGACTGCGATCTGGTCGTTGCGGCTCCTTGCCGTATGGAGCTTTTTGCCCACGTCGCCTATCCTCTCGGTGAGGATGGACTCTATGTTCATGTGTATGTCTTCCGACTCTATGGTGAATTCAACTTTGCCGGCTTCTATGTCATCGAGTATCTCGCCCAGGGTCTTTATTATCAATGCGGACTCCTCAGGCGTTATGATACCCTGTCTGCCCAGCATTTCCGCATGGGCCATGCTGCCGGTTATGTCTTCTTTGTAAAGTCGCTGGTCGAATCCTATGGATGCGTTGAACTCATCAGCGGACGAAGTCGCCGCCTTTGAGAACCTTCCTTTCCAGAGCTTCATGTTCCTTCGGACCTCCTTCTACTGTCTGTTTCTGTATGGCACGTATCTTCAGCGGCAGCGAGAAGAGGTTTATGAAACCTTCCGCATCGTGCTGATCGTATACTTCGTCTTTACTGAACGTAGCGAACTCTTCGTTGTAAAGGGAGTAAGGTGATTTCCTTGCCGCCACGGTGGCGCTTCCCTTGTACAGCTTCATCTTTACGGTACCGGTGACTTCTTTCTGAGTCACATCGACGAAAGCGCTGATGGCTTCCCTTACAGGTGTGAACCAGAGTCCGTCGTATACGAGCTGAGCAAACTTCTGAGCTACGATATTCTTGTACTGAGTGGTGTCCCTGTCGAGGATGAGCTGTTCCAGTCCGGAGTGGGCGGCGAACAGGATCGTTCCTCCCGGAGTCTCATACACGCCTCGGGACTTCATGCCGACGAGACGGTTCTCTATGATATCGATGGTGCCGACTCCGTTGGCGCTGCCCAGTTCGTTGAGCTTTGTCAGCAGAGATATGGGATCCATCTTTTCGCCGTTGATGGCAACAGGGATGCCCTTCTCGAAGTCTATATCCACGTACGTCGGTTTGTCCGGAGCCTTTTCAGGAGGAACGCTCAATACGTGTATCGTGTCGAGATGTTCGTTCCACGGGTTTTCCAGCTCGCCGCCCTCGTGGCTTATATGCCATATGTTCTCGTCCCTGCTGTATATCTTTTCGGTGGTCTGGCTGATAGGAATGTTATGAGCCTTGGCGTACTCTATGAGGTCTTCTCTGGAAGTGAAGTCCCAGAATCTCCATGGAGCGATTATCTTTATGGCCGGATTGAGAGCCTTTATGGTAGTCTCAAAACGCACCTGATCGTTGCCCTTGCCCGTGCATCCGTGGGCTATATAGAAGGCTTCCTCCTTTTCGGCGATCTCCACCAGTTTCTTCGCCATCAGAGGTCTTGCCATGGATGTACCCAGCATGTACTGGTCTTCATATATAGCGCCTGCCTTCAGAGTAGGCCATATGTAATCGGTGATGAATTCTTCACGGATATCCAGCGTATATGCCTTTACCGCGCCTGTGGCGAGAGCTTTCTTTTCCACTGCCTCGAAGTCTTCCTTCTGTCCGGCATTGCAGCATACCGCGATAACGTCGTAGTCGTAGGTTTCCTTCAGCCAGCAGGCGAGCACCGATGTGTCGAGTCCGCCGGAGTAGGCGAGTATCACTTTTTCTTTAGCCATTTTGTGTTCCTCCCGTAATCTTTATATTTGTATGTTATTACTCTAATAATGAATAAAAATTAATAACTGGTTATTATTATACATCAGTAAACGGTAATTTCAACCCCGAAAACAAAAAAATATAAAATTTATCGTTTGCCTAAAAAACATGGAGACTTTGAATATAAATTATTGTAGAATATAATCATAAAGGAGACTAACTTTATGAAAGTCAGTTTTGATGAAAAACATGTAAAGTGGGGAATGACCGCTTTTATCGTCATCCTGTGCGGTATAGTGGTGTTTTTTGCCGTATACAGAGCCAATGACATAGGAGCCGTGCTCAATGTCGTCATTTCCATACTTACTCCTTTCATATACGGGCTGGTCATGGCGTATCTGCTGTGTCCCGTATATAATTTCACCGTGCGCAGCATGTATTCGCTGCTCGACAGGGGAAAGCGGATACCGCGGCCCCTGACTATATCCAAGGCTGTGGCCACCTTCGTATCGGTCATCCTGATCCTCGTCATCATATCCGGCATACTGTGGATGATAATACCGGGACTGATTGAGAGCATAACGAAGATAATAGACATACTGCCTTCCAGCATGGAATCCCTAAAGGCATGGCTCGATGTCAGGCTGGTGAAGCTGCCGGAGGCGCAGGCGGTCATAGACGGCTGGATAAACAATTTCACGGAAAACGCGATAAAC
>CASEFF010000222.1 GCA_949287115.1 uncultured Bacillota bacterium
CTGAAAAAGTCACAGGGAAGACTTTCACCGGACATAGTCCTCAATATAAACACGCCGGATCTTCCGACGGAGGAGATAAAGGGTCTCAGGTTCACGACGCTGGGGAAAAGGGAATACAAGGAGTTCTTTGCCCCGGAGAAGATGGAAAACGGCATGATCGGATACAGGTACAGCGGAGAGCCCGTAGTATACGAAGGGCTTCCGGGAACGCTCGACGTCATCGCGATGCAGGACGGGTATGCCAGCATCACACCGATACACAGAGATCTGACGGCATACGATATGGTAGACGAGATAAAAACGTGGAGGATAGGATAATGAGTTTGCTTACAAGAGAAGATACGGCTTTCGTGGCTATAGATTTTCAGGAAAAGCTCATGCCTGCCATGAGCGGCATGGAAGAGCTGGAAGACAAGTCGGTAAGACTTATAAAGGGAATGAAGGCTCTCGGCATACCGACGATCGTGACACAGCAGTACACGAAGGGACTGGGAGAGACCATACCTTCGATAGCCGAAGCTCTCGGAGATTTCGAGCACGTGGAAAAGAACACGTTCGGATGCATGGCAAACGAGGAGTTTGCATCGAAAATAAAGGAGCTGGGCAGGAAGAACATCGTGGTGTGCGGCATAGAAGCGCACATCTGCGTTCAGCAGACGGTGCTCCAGCTCATGGAAGAAGGATACAACGTATATCTTCCGGCTGACTGCGTGTCGTCCAGAAGCGAGAACGACAAGCTGTGGAGCATAACGAGGATGGGAGAGGCAGGCGCCGTAATAACGACGTACGAAGCCGTACTTTACGAGATATTGAGAGATTCCAAGGCGGAAGGTTTCAAAGAGATATCGGCAATAGTGAAATAAGAGGGTAAAACGGGAAGAGGGATATCGTAATGTTTATGTTTGACAACAGGATATCCGTCGACAACAGGGCGATAATAGAGGAATATCTCAACGGTTACGAATACAGGACATCGGGACTTTCCTTCACGTCGCTCTACATGTGGCGTGATATAAATCAGTTCAGCTGGGAAATGGTGGGAGACTATATGTGTCTCAGCGGCGTGAGTCATCTGGAGCTGGAGGAAGGCATAGAGCTGCCCTTCATGTTCCCTCCGCTTACCAATAGCGGCAGCTATGACAGGGATTCGCTGCGAAAGACCATACTGAAGTGTAAGGAGAAGTTTGAAGCCAAGGGCTATCTTTTCAGCCTCAGACTCGTTCCGGCGCACATGCTCGACATAATAAGGGAGGCATGCCCCGAGATCGTATTTGAGGACGACAGAGCCAACTACGATTACATATACAGGGTGCAGGATCTCGTCGAGCTTAAGGGCAGGGCCTACCACGGAAAGAAGAACCATCTGAACTACTTCAAGAAGAACTACGAATACGAATACGTCGAACTGACTTCCGATATGGCTGACGATGTGATGAAGTTCATATCCGACTTCAACAGGAAGAAGGAGATACCTCCGCACGAGATGGAGCTTCTCGTGATGGAAGAGGAAGCCATGTACGATGTGTTCAGGAACATAGAGGCGGTGGGATACATAGGCGGTGCCGTTCTTATAGACGGAAAGATAGAAGCTGTGGCAGTGGGCGGAATGCTCGGGGACGATACGGTGACCGAACATGTGGAGAAGGCCAATACCGATTTCAGAGGACTTTATCAGGCAGTACTCAATGAATTCTGCAGGAGCATAGCTGCAAAGGCGGAATTTCTCAACAGGGAAGAGGACATGGACATAGAGAACCTGAGAAAGTCAAAACTGTCCTACAAACCGATAGAGCTTATCGAAAAGTATATCGGGGTATTCAGGTAGACAGGTTCTTCACAGATAAATATGTAAATATATTTATATATAATATATTAGCTTATGAATGAAAAGGAGGAAATTCATTATGAGAGATGTTGTAATTGCGAGTGCAGTGAGGACACCGATCGGAAGCTTTGGAGGCACGCTGAAAGGAACTTCTGCAAGAACTCTCGGAGCTATCGCCATCAAAGAGGCCATCAAAAGAGCAGGGATCGATCCGGCAACTATAGATGAAGTTGTATACGGATGCGTTCTTCAGGGAGGTCTCGGACAGAACGTTGCAAGACAGGCTGCCATGGATGCGGGCATTCCTAAGGAAGTACCGGCCATGACTCTTAACAAGGTATGCGGTTCGGGTCTGAGAACGGTTTCTCTGGCAGCTCAGATGATCAAGGCCGGCGATGCCGATATCATCGTAGCCGGTGGTACCGAGAACATGTCAGCGACAGCCTACGCCATCCCTACAGCAAGATGGGGAGCGAGGATGAACGACAACAAGATCATCGACATGATGACAAACGACGGTTTGACTTGCGCGTTCAACAATTACCACATGGGTATCACTGCCGAGAACGTAGCTGAGCAGTGGGGTCTCACAAGACAGGAACTCGACGAGTTTGCTGCAAGATCACAGCAGAGAGCAGTGGCAGCAGTAAAAGCCGGAAAGTTCAAGGATGAGATTGTTCCTGTAGAAGTACCTCAGAGAAAGGGAGATCCTATCATATTCGATACTGACGAATATCCAAAGGAAGGTGTAACTCCTGAGAGCATCGCCAAGCTGAGACCTGCTTTCAAGAAGGACGGTATCGTAACTGCAGCCAACGCTTCGGGTATCAACGATGCAGCTGCTGCCATCATCGTTATGTCCAAGGAAAAGGCTGACGAGCTGGGCATCAAGCCGCTCTGCACCATCAAGTCCTATGCTTCCGCAGGTGTTGACCCTGCCATCATGGGTATCGGACCGATCTCGGCTTGCCAGAAGGCTCTTGACAAGGCCGGAATGACGGTAGATGATATCGACCTCATCGAGGCTAACGAAGCTTTCGCAGCACAGTCTGTAGCAGTAGGTAAGGATCTGGGATTCGATCCTGAGAAGCTCAACGTGAACGGCGGAGCTATCGCTCTGGGACACCCTATCGGAGCATCCGGAGCAAGGATCCTCGTTACGCTGATCTACGAGATGATAAAGAGAGATTCCAAGACGGGAATGGCTACTCTCTGCATCGGCGGCGGACAGGGAACCACGATGATCGTAGAAAGATAGTAAGGACAGCGACCGGAAAATTTTCGGATGATGTCTTGAAGAACTTGAAGATCTTAAGAAAAGATCTTAATGAGCGCGGCGTATTCGCTGCGCTCTTTTTTTGCGTATAAGCTGTTCTTTCCC
>CASEFF010000223.1 GCA_949287115.1 uncultured Bacillota bacterium
AAAAAACAGGAGCGCCGGTCTTTCCCGATGCTCCTGTCCTTTTCATATCCATTCGTATTTATATCGTTCCGTCAGGCATGTGCCCGGTGCCCGGTTGCATCCGCAGGCCGTTTTTCATGACCGCGGGATCGCGTCCAAAGCGCATCGCGTCCAAAGCGCATCGCGCCCAAAACGGATCGCGTCCAAAGCGCGTCGCATCACAACCCGTCGCGTCACAGCCCCGCGCCCCTTTACATCATGAAGCCGACGATCAGGTACGCTATAACGGATCCGCCGCCTGCGATGGCCGCATACGGCAGTGTCGTCGTCATGAGCTCAAGAGACTTGATCTGACAACCCTGAGCACACATGATAACTCCGTCTCCGTAGAGACAGGTGTTGCTTCCGAAGGCAGCTCCGGAGAATACCGCTGCGGATACCAGTATAGGATCCACGCCCATGGCGTTTGCAAGCGGAATAACTATCGGTATGATGATGGCTGCGAGATCCCAGAAGCATCCCGTAGCGTAAGCGTAGATACCGCATACAACGAATACGGCTGCCGGCAGGAATCCGCCCTGCATTATAGGCTCCGTTACCGAGATAACGTACTCGGCAAGTCCCAGCTCGATGTTGGCGTTCTGTACGGCAAAAGCCAGTACCGAAAGGACGAACACAAATCCCATGGACATCGCTCCATCGAAGCATGTCGTCAGCAGTTCCTTGAACGTCATCTTTCTCTCTATCAGATACATCGCGAAGGCAACGATGACGCCGCCTGCAGCTCCCATGAGAACGTCCGACAGCAGCGACAGCGCGATCATGACGATCAGCGGCAGCAGGAAGTTCCAAGGGTGAGCCTTTTCGTTCACTTCCACCTCGTGGCTTGCCTTTACGCTTTCCACAAGCTCAGGATCCGTTCCCTCAGGGAAAACGTCGCCGAGAGTCTCGTAACGCTCGTAAGCCTTTTTCATAGGTCCGATCTTGGGAATTATACCGATGATCTGCAGGATACATACTATGATGGCGAACCACGCATAGAATGCGAACGGCAGGCCGTGTATGTATGCCGTCATGGACGAACCGCCGATCTCAACGCCCTGATCTCCCATCAGCGCCGCGAAATATACGGCCCATGACGAAAGCGGGATCAGCAGGCAGACAGGTGCGGCCACGGTGTTTACGACGTAGGCCAGCTGCTGTCTTGGTATGCCCAGCTTGTCGGTGATACCCTTCATCGTAGTACCTACCGCCAGGTTGTTGAGGTAGTCATCTATGAAGATGATTACTCCCAGGATAAAGGTTCCGAACAGCGAAGCTTTCTTCGTCTTGATGAACTTGCTCGCCCAGAAACCGAAATCCGTTACCGCTCCCGTCTTCTCATAAAGCATTATCAGTATGCCGAACAGCGCGATAACGATGAGAAGCCACTGGAGCGATTCGTTGTTGAACGATGCGTACACGTTGTTGAAGAACGCGTTCGCGAATCCCGTCACCCCTCCGAGGATCAGGGATGCCATGGAAAGTCCGCACACCATGGCAAAGAGTGTGCGCTTTGTGGCTACGGCTACCACGAGTATCGTGAATACCGGCAGCACACAGATGATTCCGTACTCCATAAAAATACTCTCCTTTAAATAATTTCTTATCGGTCCTGCGCCCGTCCGAAAACCGGGAAAACGCCGGACCCGCGTCTATAAAAAACCCTACTCTGCACTGTAGACCACGCGGCCGTCCATCATAGTCAGGAGCGCCTTGCGTTCCAGCAGCTTTTCCGGTTCTTCATCGAATATCCTGCCGTCTATAACGGCGATGTCGGCCAGCTTGCCGGCCTCGAGACTTCCCAGTCTGTCCTCTACGCCCATACCGTAGGCGCCCATGTATGTATAGCCTTCAAGAGCCTGGAATATGTCTATCTTTTCGTTTATATCGGCTCCGATCTCGTTGCCTTCAAGGTCGAGACGCGTCACCGCCACGTACATGTTGTGGAACGGATTTATCTCCACGATAGGGAAGTCGGTGCTGAGGGAAACCTTCGCGCCCGCATCGTAAAGGGATTTCAGCGGCTGGCTCCTGAACCATCTCCTCTCGCCGAGGGCGTCCAGCATGAACTTCTCGGTGCAGAGGTAATAGTGAGCCGGCTGCTTGTTGGCCATGACGTCAAGCTCCGCGAACCTCGGATAATCCTCGTCCTCCACCAGCTCGACGTGCTCGATGCCGTTTCTCAGGCCGTGTCTTCCGTTGGCCTTTATGGACGCTTCGAAAGCGTTGAGCGCCATGCGCGTACTGCCGTCTCCCGTGCAGTGGATCCTTACCGGATATCCCGCTCCGTTCGCCTTCGTTATTATATCGCTTAAAGCTTCCTGGGTGAATATCGGCGTAGCGTTCATGTTCGGATCGTCTGGATCATCGAGGTAAGGCTCGTTGAGCACTCCCGTATGGGCGTCTATGACTCCGTCTCCGTAAGCCTTGAGACCCGGCATAACTACGTAGCCGTCGCTGTATTCCTCCATCAGCTCCTTTGCCTTCGTGAAATCTCCCGTCTTTCCGATGGACGGATATACGAACATCCTGACGTCCAGATCCCCGGCGGCTTCCATCTCCCTGTACAGTTTGAAACCCTTCGGCTCCTTTTCTATCTCCAGCTCATTGGAAACGTCGCCCGCCGACGTGAGGCCGAAACTGCTGTATATCCCCAGCGAATACTTCAGCATCTTCTTGGCCAGCGTGCCGTCTATGTTGAGGAGCATGAAGAAAACCGGATCGGAACCCATGTGGTACAGCATACCCGTCAGCTCGCCCTTTTCATCCTTCTTGACGTATACTTCCTGCTCCTTCGTGATGCTTTCCTTCGTGTATCCGAACATCTCGAGAGCCTTGGAGTTGACCCAGCAGTACCAGCCGTCCGCCGTGCTGAGGCAGATAGGGATGTCTCTCGAAACCTCGTCCAGCAGCTCCTTGCGCGGAAGCTCCGGCTTGTCCCATGCCGAAACCATCCATCCGGAAGCCACCAGCAGGCTCGTGTCGGGATTTCTCTTCAGGAAGTCCTTAACCATCTCGACGCACTCCTCCGCCGACTTCGTTCCTTCAAGATTGAGGTCGTTGTCGTGCATCATGGCGCCCATGGTCACGTGGACGTGATTGTCGATGAGACCCGGCATCACCAGCTTATCGTGATACTCGTATACTTCCGTGCCCTCGCCGATGTAACCGTCTATCTCCGCGTCACTGCCCACGGCGACGATCTTGTTGCCTTTGACGGCCACGCCGCCGCTGAACACGTCGCTGCCGCGTCCGCTGTATATGACATTGCTCTTTATGACTTTGTCCGCTATCATTTTTTCACTCCTGTCCTTATCGTTTTCGGCCGCCATGGCGACCGCCTGATTTTCACACCTCCATATTGTATACAGTTTCTGTTCAAAAATCAATGTTTTAAGCCATTGTTAGAATTTTACGACTTTGCAGGGAGCGGCGCCCGCTCAAGAGGCGCCGCTCCGGCATCGGGCTCACGCCCTGCCCGCGAGCTTTCACGGCGGGTATGAGCCCGGCAGCTTGCAGTCGTGACGCTCCTTTTCGCGTCACGACTGCAAGATCCAATGGGTTTGTCGATACTTTACTCTTTTTGTAAAGGGCACGCCTCGCTTTTTGCACGGGTTTTATGGACTCGTCAGAGCTTTCCTCTCCCTAAATCCAAGAAAAATTGCAGTTGCCCGTCCGATATACGACAAACAACTGCAAAATATGCCAAATGTATCTCAACTATGTCCGCTCCGCACCATCAGCCCTGCGGCAGTCTGATCTTGTCGAGTATGCCTCCCAGCTTCGCCAGCACGACACCGTAATTGGTGATCGGCACGCCTGCCGCTTCGGCTGCGGCGATGCGACTGAGCACGTGTTTCCTGTTGAACATGCAGGCTCCGCAGTGGATGATCAGGTCGAACTCTTTCAGATGTTCGGGATCCGGAAAATCGTTGCCGCAGACGTTGACCACCTGCACATCATCTCCGAAGCGCTTCCTGAGGAGATTGGGTATCTTCACCCGCCCTATGTCCTCGGAAAGGGGCACGTGGGTGCAGGCTTCCGCTATCAGCACCTTCGAGTCGGATTTCATGGCGTCCAGCGCGGCCGCGCCCTTTACGAACGTATCTATATCGCCCTTGTAGGCGGCGAACAGCACGGAGAACGAAGTCAGGCGG
>CASEFF010000224.1 GCA_949287115.1 uncultured Bacillota bacterium
AGCCATGCCGGGACGGCTACGATGAGACAGAATATGATGCCGAATATTGTTTCCTTTTCAAAAAATCTGTTTTTCATTGATTATCTCCTTTTGCTCCTCAGAAGATAGTAAAGCATGGAACGGGCTTTGTAAAGCAAAATATTTTACAAAACAGGTATAATTTCGTTGACATATACCATACGGGGCTATACTATATACGTAAGAAGAAAAGATGTTTGACAGGGGAGGGACAGGTATGGCGGAAGAAAAAAACTGCTGTCACAAGACGAAGGAACGTTCGCCGCAGGAGTACAGGAAGCTGATAAACAGGCTCAACAGAGTGGAAGGTCAGATAAGGGGCATAAGGAAGATGGTCGAGGAGGACGCTTACTGCACCGATATACTGATACAGGTGGCGGCGGTCAACGCGGCCCTCAATTCATTCAACAGGGAGCTGCTGACAAGCCATATAAAGACGTGCGTTGCCGATGATATCAGAAGCGGCAAGGATGAGACCATAGACGAGCTTGTAGTCACGCTGCAAAAGCTGATGAAATAGATGTTACGGCGGCTGATGGTGGCCTGGCGAGACATACTGACAGGACGAGACAGGGAGTGAATGACATTGAAACAATATAACGTTACAGGGATGAGCTGCGCGGCATGCAGCAGCAGAGTGGAAAAGGCGGTGGACAGGCTGCCCGGTGTGGAAAGCTGCAGCGTCAGCCTTCTTACCAATTCCATGGGCGTGGAGGGAACGGCGACGCCGGAAGAGATAATAGCCGCCGTGGAGGCTGCCGGATACGGGGCTTCCGAAAAGGGAGCGGCCGGTGCGCAGGAAAGCGCCTCTGCGCCGCTTTCGGGAGAGGATCCGCTGAAAGATACGGAGACGCCGCTGCTTAAAAAACGTCTGATAGCGTCGGTCGCGTTTCTCGTGATACTGATGTACTTTTCCATGGGTGCGATGATGTGGGGATGGCCGGTACCCGGGGCGCTGGCGGAAAACCACGTGGCCATGGGGCTTTTGCAGCTTTTGCTGTCGGCGATCATCATGGTCATCAACCAGAAGTTTTTCATAAGCGGTTTCAGGGGGCTGCTGCACCTTTCTCCCAACATGGATACGCTGGTGGCGCTCGGTTCGGGAGCGGCATTCGTATACAGCACCTACGCGCTCTTTGCCATGAGCGGTGCGCAGCAGGCGGGGGATCACGCGGCTGCCATGGGCTATATGCACGATCTTTACTTTGAGTCGGCTGCGATGATACTTGCGCTGATAACGGTGGGAAAGATGCTGGAGGCCCGCTCAAAGGGAAAGACCACCGATGCTCTCAGGGGACTGATGAAGCTGGCGCCTAAAAGCGCGGTCATATTGAAGGACGGCGATGAAGTGCAGGTGCCGATACAGCAGGTGAAAAAGGGCGACATATTCGTGGTGCGGCCCGGCGAGAACATACCGGTGGACGGCGTAGTGCTGGAAGGCATGAGCGCCGTGAACGAGTCGGCGCTGACAGGAGAAAGCATACCGGTGGACAAAGAGGCGGGAGATGCGGTGTCCGCCGCCACCATAAATCAGTCTGGATTTTTGAAATGCGAGGCTACTAGAGTAGGCGAGGATACTACGCTGTCGCAGATAATAAAGATGGTCAGCGATGCGGCGGCCACGAAGGCGCCGATAGCCAAGGTGGCCGATAGGGTGTCGGGCATATTCGTACCGGCTGTAATGGCAATAGCCGTGATAACGATGGTCATATGGCTTCTTGTCGGTCAGGATGTGGGGTTTGCTTTGTCGAGAGGTATATCGGTACTCGTCATAAGCTGCCCGTGCGCTCTTGGTCTTGCCACGCCTGTTGCCATCATGGTCGGTAACGGCATAGGTGCGAAAAACGGCATACTGTTCAAGACCGCTGTTTCCCTTGAAGAAGCGGGGAAGGTGGACGTGGTCGCGCTGGATAAGACGGGAACCATAACGGAGGGTGCTCCGAAAGTCACCGATATCGTTCCGGCAGAAGGCATGAGCGGGGATGAACTGCTGAGACAGGCATATTCGCTGGAGGTAAAGAGCGAGCATCCGCTGGCGAAAGCCATAGTGGAGGCCGCGGAGGAAAGAGATCTCAAACCGCTGGAAGTATCAGAATTCACGATCATGCCCGGCAACGGACTTTCGGCTCGTGAGGACGGAGCGGTGCTGATGGGAGGCAGCCTCAGCTTTGCGGGGGATAATCTTGATATCCCGCAAAGTGTAGCGGAAAAAGCGGACCTGTTGGCAGAGGAAGGCAAGACGCCGCTGTTCTTTGGAAGAGACGGCAGACTGCTGGGTATGATAGCCGTTGCCGACGTCATAAAGAAGAACAGTCCCGAAGCTGTAGATCAGCTTCGCAACATGGGCGTGGACGTCGTCATGATAACGGGCGACAACAGGCGGACGGCGGAAGCGATAGGCAGACAGGCGTGCGTCGACAGGGTCATAGCGGGAGTGCTTCCGGAAGGGAAGGAAGCAGCCATAAGAGAGCTTCAGAAAGAAGGCAGGGTCGCCATGGTCGGCGATGGTATAAACGATGCTCCGGCGCTGACTAGAGCCGACATGGGCATCGCCATAGGAGCCGGTACGGACGTGGCGATAGACGCGGCCGATGTGGTACTCATGAACAGCGACCTTCTCGATGTGCCTAAGGCAATAAGGCTCAGCAGACTGACGCTGCGCAATATACATCAGAACCTGTTCTGGGCTTTCATATACAACGTGATAGGCATACCGCTGGCGGCCGGGGCATGGATACATCTGCTGGGATGGCAGCTCAATCCGATGTTCGCGGCGGCGGCCATGAGCCTTTCAAGTTTCTGCGTAGTCACGAACGCGCTGACGTTGAATCTGTTTGATATCAGAACTGCGAAGCACGATAAGAAGAGAAAACATAAAGTAAAGTCGATTGAAAAGGAGGAAACGACTATGGAAAAGACGATGAATATCGAAGGAATGATGTGCGCTCACTGTGAAGCGGCCGTAAAGAAGGCGCTGGAAGGCCTGGACGGCGTAAAGGAAGCAAAGGTCAGCCATGAAGCGGGTACTGCCGTAGTTGACATGGATAAGGCGGTAAGCGACGATGTGCTGAAAAAGGCGGTTGAGGATAAGGATTACAAGGTCGTATCCATAAAATAACTGTTAATTTTCGTTCGTATATTGTAAAATATATGTATGAAAGGGCGTGCACACGGGTCTTGACCCGTGCAGCCGCATATCGCGTTTTGAGGAAAGGAGGGCATCATGCCGGTATTGATAGTGCTTGGTATAATAGTCGCAGCCATAGCTGTGGTCATATTCAAGGTCAATAAGATTCAGTCGGACAGGTTCATAGAGATGGCAAAGAAAGCGAAGCCGGCAGAGGATGCCGACGACGCGGAAGAAGACGAGAAATAAAGAGCGAGCGGGAGATTTGCTGTAAGCAGTGATTCGTTGGGAAAAAGAGCAGAAAGGCTACAGGAGACAGTAGTCGAGCTGCTCTTTTTTTATTGACGATAATAATGGAAAATTTCAATTATTCCAATTAGTTATAATATTATAAATAAAATGTATTTTATTTAATACACGGAAAGTGTTATGCTTAGTTTACAAAATAAGGAAATTCACATTGATAAACCTGATCCATCCGGAACCGCAGACTCCTATAGAGGCGAGATTTTCGATGAACTATGCATTGGCGACATTGCTGGTGACCGGGAAATTCAATGTGGATTCCTTCAGCGGCAAGACTCTGAATTGTAAAGAGATAAG
>CASEFF010000225.1 GCA_949287115.1 uncultured Bacillota bacterium
ACGATCATAGGAAAACATGCGAAAAAGCCGATGGTGCTGGAGAGCCCGGTATACATATCGCACATGTCCTTCGGCGCTCTTTCCAAAGAGACGAAGATATCCCTCGCAAGAGGTTCGGCCATGGCAAAGACAGCCATGTGCAGCGGGGAAGGCGGCATACTGCCGGAGGAAAGGGCGGCGGCGTACAAATACATATTCGAGTACATACCGAACAAGTACAGCGTCACCGATGAAAATCTCCGGGCGGCAGACGCCATTGAGATAAAGATAGGGCAGGGAACGAAGCCCGGCATGGGCGGACATCTGCCGGGAGACAAGGTGACCGAGGAGATCGCGGCCATAAGGGGCAAGAAGCCGGGTGAGGATGTGCAGAGCCCGAGCAAGTTCCCGGAGCTCAATTCAAAGGAAGACCTGAAGGCGATGGTGGATATGCTCAGAGAGCGTTCGGGCGGCAGACCGATAGGCGTGAAGATAGCCGCCGGCAGGCTGGAACGGGATCTCGAGTACTGCGTATTCGCCGGGCCTGATTTCATCACGGTCGACGGCAGAGGCGGCGGAACGGCATCCAGCCCGAAGCTGCTGAGGGAAGCCACGACGGTGCCGACGATATACGCGCTCTACAGGGCGAGAAAATACCTCGATTCCGTAGGCTCCGACATATCGCTGGTGATAACGGGCGGTCTGAGAGTGTCGGCTGACTTTGCCAAAGCGCTGGCGATGGGCGCCGATGCGGTGGCTGTGGCGACGGCCGGCATGATAGCGGCGGCATGTCAGCAGTACCGCATATGCGGCAGCGGCAAGTGTCCTGTGGGAGTGGCGACTCAGGATCCCGAGCTGAGGGCAAGGCTCAACATGGATGCGGCGGCTCAGAGGGTAGGCAACTATCTGAACGTTTCCACCGAGGAGCTGAAGACGTTCGCCAGGGTCACGGGCCATCGTTCGGTACACGATCTGTCCGTTGCCGATCTGATGACGACGAGCCGCGATATAGCGGAATATACGGATATAAAGCATGTTGCAGACCCGGTGGAAACGGGAAATGGCAATGCAGCTGAGATCGCGCCCGCTGCGGCCTCAGGCGAGGCGAAGTATAAGTGCAGGCTGTGCGGCTATGAGTTTACCGTAAGCGGCGGCGCGGAGGCCGTATGCCCTGTGTGCGGAGCAAGGGGAGAAAATCTGGAGCTGATCTCCGGCGCTGTCGGGAACGCAGAGGATGCCGGAGCGCAGGCAGAGGCGGAAAAGCCGGACTATGCAGGAACGCAGACGGAAAAGAACCTGCAGGCGGCCTTTGCCGGAGAATCGCAGGCGCGTAACAAGTACACCTACTTTGCTTCCGTAGCAAAAGGTGAGGGATACGAGCAGATCGCGGCCCTCTTCCTGAAGACGGCCGAAAACGAGAAAGCCCACGCAAAGATGTGGTTCGAGGAGCTTGGCGGTATCGGCGATACGTCCGATAATCTGAAAGCTGCGGCAGACGGTGAAAACTACGAGTGGACCGACATGTACGCAGGCTTTGCCGAAACGGCGGAAGCAGAAGGGTTCCCTGAGCTGGCGGCAAAATTCCGCATGGTGGGAGCCATAGAAAAGCACCACGAGGAACGCTACAGAGCGCTGCTTTCCAACGTGGAGACTGCAGCTGTGTTCGAAAAGAGCGAAGTGAAGATGTGGGAATGCCGCAACTGCGGACACATAGTGACGGGCACGAAGGCTCCGGAGATCTGCCCTGTATGCAGATATTCAAAGAGCTACTTCGAGATAAACGCGGAAAATTACTGATGATGTGAGACGGGTTTCATTCATACAAATAAGAATGGATATAAAAAGAGCTGTGCATCGGTATCATGTACCTGATGCACAGCTCTGCTTTTTATAGATGTGAAAATGTTACACGTTCCTGCCGCAGCAGTGCTTGTACTTCTTGCCGCTGCCGCAAGGGCAAGGCTCGTTTCGACCGATCTTCTTTCCCTTTACGACGGTCTTTGACTTCTTGTATTCTTTGGCGATCTGTTTCATCTTCTCTTCGCCCAGAATGTCTTCCCACTGAGGGAGGCCGTACAGATAGTCGGCGTCGGCCGCCAGCATGTTGTAAAACAGCTTTTCCGGCTCGATTTCGATCTCCACATCGGAGCTTTCGTCGAAGTTCTCAAAGTCGTTGCTCTTCTTCAGGCTCGAATCGATCCCGTCAAGAAATCCCATGAAGATGACAGGACGGACATCGTATCCCGAAGCCAGCTCTCCGAGGGTGCCGGTGATCTTTTCGGAAGGTCTGTCCAGGATGTCGCTGTATATCTTCGTTTCGGCGCCGCTGTACTCCTTCCAGAATTCCGGGAACGTTTCCTCGGTCTGATTTTCGATAAGATCTTTCCATTCTTCAAATAAAGTCATTTTGTGACCTCCTGTGATATATAGCGCGCTGCGCTCAGCGCAACGACGACTTGACTATGTCTATGACATCCCCCAATACGGCGCTTCCCGTAGGCAGCGGACCTGCTCCCTTTCCGTAGAACATCAGATCGCCTACGGCGTTGCCCTTTACGAACACGGCGTTGAACTCCATGTTTATGCCGGCAAGCGGATGTGACTCATCGATCTCCATAGGCTTTACGGCGTATTCGATCTCGCCGTTCTCAAGCTTTTTGGCGTGGGCGATCAGCTTGATCCTGCAGTTGTTTGCACGGGCTTTTTCGATGTCGTCTTTCGTTATGGCCGTAATGCCGGTAGTCGGGATATCTCCCGGAGCCACGTATTTGTCGAACATGAGCGCCATCAGTATGGTCAGCTTGTTGGCTGCGTCGATACCCTCGACGTCGGCTGTAGGATCGGCCTCCGCGAAACCCTTCGCCTGAGCATCCTTCAGCGCTGTATCGTAGTCGACGCCTTCGGATGTCATCATCGTCAGTATGTAGTTGGTAGTGCCGTTCAGTATGCCGAGGACCTCCTCGAATTTGTTTGCTCTGAGCGGACCTGTGAGCGTCCCCAGGATAGGTATGCCGCCTCCGACGCTGGCTTCAAACCTGAACATGATGTCGTTGGCCTTTGCCGTATCCATCAGCTTATGATAATTGGCGGCGATGGCGGCTTTGTTGGCCGTTACGACGTGCTTGCCGTTTTCCATCGCCTTCAGCATGAAGGATGTTGCAGGCTCGATGCCGCCCAGCAGTTCTATGACTATATCTATTTCAGGATCGGTGAATATCTCGTCAGGATCCTGAGTGAATTTTTCGAGGGGCACTTCTATACCTCTGTCGCGGGTGGTGTCACGCTCGAGTATCTTCACTATCTCGACGCCGGTTCCCAGCGTTTCCTCGATCTCGCTCCTGTTCATCTCGAGAGCCTTGTATGTGCCGGTGCCGATGTTTCCCAGTCCCAGCAGTCCTATCTTTACTGTTTTCATTCTATCCCTCCGTATTGCGGCTCGTATTGCGGCAAATTGCGGCGAAGCCGTTTAAATCAATGAAATCATTATATAATATATTTCCCCGTTTGTCTCGTGGTTTTTGACCTTTCGCCGGAAATCGCCGGATAACCGTACGGCGTTGACTTTCGCGTCAGGGCGGGTAAAATATAGATGTCGGCCTTCATGGAGCGGCATGGAAAGGAGAAAAACACGATGGCGATGCATATAGTACTGGTGGAGCCGGAGATACCGCCAAACACCGGAAACATAGCGCGAAGCTGCGCGGCGACGGGCAGCGTGCTCCATCTCGTAAAACCGCTGGGGTTTTCAATAGATGACAGGAGCCTGAAGCGGGCGGGACTGGATTACTGGCAGTACGTGAAGCTGGAAGTCCACGAAAGCCTTGAGGATTTCATGGAAAAGTACGGAGATTGCGGGCGGAAAGACGGAGGATGCGGGCAGGAAGACGGGAGCGCGGGGAACGGCGGACGCATGTTCCTGGCGACGACAAAGGGCGGCAGGCTCTATACCGACGTGGAGTTCAGGGACGGCGACATGATACTGTTCGGCAGGGAAACGGCCGGGTTGCCGAGACCGTTCATAGCAGAGCACGAGGAGAGCGCCATAAGGATACCGATGAGCGAAGATACGAGGCTGAGATCGCTAAACTTGGCAAATTCGGTAAACATTATACTGTTCGAAGCGTTGCGGCAACAGGGATTTCCCGATCTTAAATAACCGCAAATAATGACTCCAATTACGGGTAAGGCATTGGTAAAAGAGCGGGGGTATGGTATAATATAAATCGAGGTATTTGGAAAAATGGGTATGAAACTTGGTTATGACCTGAAAATCGAGCAGTCTCAGAAACTTGTGATG
This sequence comes from uncultured Bacillota bacterium, assembly GCA_949287115.1. Lineage (GTDB taxonomy): Bacteria > Bacillota > Clostridia > Peptostreptococcales > Anaerovoracaceae > Lentihominibacter. The sequence continues at coordinate 4,277 of CASEFF010000225.1, forward strand.
ACGCCTGAGCTGATACAGGCAATACAGATACTGAAGTTCAATACGCAGGAGCTGGATTCCTATGTACAGGAGCAGCTTCTGATAAACCCTGTGCTGGAACAGGCGGGCGGCGAGCAGCGCCACGCGGAGCGAAGGACTGACAGCGACCGCGAGGAACGCATCGGCAGCATGGACGACAGGAGGGGCGAAGCTTCCGCATCGCGCAGAGACGACGACTTTGACTGGAAGGAGTACATAAAGGACAGGGGATATGACGATATAAGCTACAGGCAGTGGGAGGACAGGAACGGCGAAGACAGGGAGAATTCCTATGAGCAGTACGTGTCCTCGGACATCACGTTGTCGGAGCATCTCATGTTCCAGTTGGAATGTGCCACGGAAAGGAAAGGCTGCAGAAGGGTCGGAGAGTACATAATCGAGTCCCTCGATGAAAACGGATACATGACGTCTACGCCGGAGGAGATCGCGGAGGCGACAGGTGTCTCCGTCGAAAAGGTCGGAGAAGTTCTGGACATGATCCACGGTTTCGATCCCGTGGGGGTGGGAGCAGAGGATCTTGCCGAATGTCTGATGATACAGCTGCGGTCGCAGGATCAGCTGACGGAGCTGTTTGAAAAGGTCATCAAAGAGCATCTTGAGGATATGGCCAACGGCAGATACAACGTCATCGCGAAGGAGCTGGGCATCTCGCTGCAGCAGGTGCAGGCGATGAACGATATCATAAAGACTCTGGAGCCGAAGCCGGGAAGGCTCTTTGCATCCGGTACGGATCCGAGATACATCGTGCCCGATGTGGTGATAGAGAAGGTGGACGATGATTACGTGGTATCGGTAAACGAAAGCAGTGCTCCACGGCTGATGATAAGTTCATACTACAGCAAGCTGATGAAGCAGTCGGAAGAGGACGACAATCTTTCGAAATACCTGTCGGACAGGGTGAATTCGGCGGTGTGGCTCATAAAGAGCATAGAGCAGAGAAAGCAGACCATATACAACGTAGTGACGGCGGTGATGGAACATCAGAGGGAGTTCCTCGACAGGGGAGTGAAATATCTGAAGACGCTGACGCTGAAAGACATCGCGGAGGAGCTGGGCATACACGAGTCGACGGTGTCCAGATCGATAAACGGTAAATACCTCCAGTGCCCGCGGGGAGTATTCGAGATAAAGTACTTCTTCTCGGCGGGGGTTTCGGGGAACCACGGAGAAGGGATATCTTCCAACAGCATAAAGGAATTCATAAAGGAGATCGTCGACAGCGAGGATCCGAGGTCGCCTTACAGCGACCAGACGATGGTCAGCATGCTGGGAGAAAAGGGAATAAACATATCGAGGCGTACGGTGGCCAAGTACAGAGACGAGCTGAGCATACCGTCGTCGTCGAAACGCAGGCGATATTGATCCCGGCGGATAAGCGGCGGGTTTGATATATACGAGTCAAATTTATTTAAAGCGTTTTGGAAGGAGTTTTAAAATGGCAATCAAGATCGGAATAAGCGGCTTTGGTCGTATTTCACGTGTGGTGATACGTGCGGCGATGGATATGCCCGAAATAGAGATAGCGGGTATCAACGTGCGTAACGCCGACATCGAGTACATGAAGTACATGCTGAAGTACGACACTGTATTTGGGCGTTTTCCGAAAGAGCTGGGGGTATATGAAGAGGGACTGGTGATAGACGGCAAAAAGGTGCCTGTCTACAGCGAGAGTGACGCGGCCAACATACCGTGGAGCAAGTGCGGCGCAGAGTACATAGTGGAAGGTACTGGCGCATACAATACCACAGAAAAAGCCATGGTGCATATAAGGCAGGGGGCAAAGAAGGTCGTGATCACGGCGCCTGCAAAGGACAAGACGACACCTACCTTCGTAATGGGTGTCAACAACGAGGAGTACAGAGCGGATATGCCGGTAGTATCCAACGCTTCGTGTACGACGAACTGTCTGGCTCCCGTGTGCAAGGTAATAGAGGACAACTGGGGAATAGAGCAGGGTCTCATGTCGACGATACACGCGGCGACGGCAAAGCAGAAGGTCGTGGACGCCAGATCATTAAAGGACTGGAGAACGGGAAGATCGGCATTCGGCAACATCATCCCGACGAGCACGGGAGCTGCCAAGGCAGTAGGTCTCGTAATACCTTCGCTGGTGGGC
>CASEFF010000226.1 GCA_949287115.1 uncultured Bacillota bacterium
ACGCACGTTTATCTTCTCCATGTTCACGACCCGCGGGTCGTTCCTCAGCTTCCAGTCGAGCTGACCGTAGCCCACATCTATGGCGAATACCTTTTCCGCTCCGTTTCGCAGCATACAGTCGGTGAATCCGCCGGTGGAGGCTCCTATGTCGACTGCCGTCATGCCCTTAAGAGAAAATCCGAACTCATCTATCGCCTTTTCAAGCTTTAAGCCCCCTCTGCTGACGTAGGGGCAGAGATCTTCCTTTATCGTTATGTCCGCATCCCCGTCTACGGGCGTGCCCGGCTTATCGATCCGCTGACCGTCCACGTATACGAGTCCTGCCATTATCGACGCCTTTGCCTTTTCCCTCGACGGGAACATGCCCTTTTCGGTTAAAACGATATCAAGTCTGTCTTTCAAGTTCCTTCATTATCCTTTCAGCTATGGATCTGCTGTCCATATGGTATTTTTCGTACAGCTGGTCACATGTGCCGTGTTCGATGAACCTGTCGGGCCATCCTATGTTGACCAGTCTGACATCCGCGTTTGCCAGTATCATATCGGCATCCTCGCCTGCGCCGCCGGAGAGCACGTTGTCTTCGACGGTTACTATGAGAGGATATTTTGACGCCGAGTCCCTGAGTCCTTCTTCGTCAAACGGCTTGACGAACGCCATATTCACGACTCCTGCGTCTATCCCCTCGTCCTTCAGTATGTCTGCGGCACCGAGAGCCTTTTCCGTCATGGCTCCAAGCGCCCAGATATCGACATCCTTTCCCTCCCTGATGCGTACGGACCTGCCTTTTTCCAGCGTCATATCCGCTACGTGTTCCGGTGCTTCCCCTCTCGGGTATCGTATGGCACACGGCCCGTCACACGATGCCGCCAGCTCCAGCATTTTTCTCAGCTCGTCGGCATCCTTCGGAGCCATCACCGTCATGCCCGGCATGTGTTTGAGATAGCTTATATCGAACACACCGTGATGCGTCTCTCCGTCGGCGCCCACGATGCCCGCGCGGTCTATGCAAAGCGTTACGGGCAGTTTCTGCAGGCACACATCCTCCATCATCTGGTCGTATGCCCGCTGAAGGAACGTGGAATATATGGCTACGAACGGTCTCATGCCCGCCCGCGCAAGCCCTGCCGCGAAGGTCACCGCGTGGCCTTCCGCTATACCCACGTCAAAGGCTCTCTTCGGAAACTTCTTTCGGAATACGTCAAGACCTGTACCATCCATCATCGCGGCGCTCACCGCCACTATGCGGTCGTCCTTTCCGGCCATCTCGGTCAGCTTTTCGGCGAATACACGCGAATACGACGGTTTTCCGGAAGACGACAGCGTCTTACCCGTTCTTACATCGAACGGTCCTATGCCGTGGAAAACGTCCGGTTCTTCTTCCGCCCTGCTGTATCCCTTTCCCTTCTTCGTTATGGCGTGTATGAATACGGGACCCGAAGTCTGCCTTGCCAGCTCCAGCACCTTGCACAGCTCTCCCATGTCGTGTCCGTCTATCGGTCCGAAATATTTGAATCCCAGCTCCTCGAATATTATGCCGTCTATCATGGCGTATTTGAGTGTATCCTTCGCATGCTGCAGTCCCGAAGCGACTCCGCTGCCTATGACCGGTATCTTCTTCAGTCCTCTTTTTATGCGTTCCTTTGCCGTTATATATCCGGCGGAGCTCCTCAGTTTCATCAGATACTGGGGGAACCCTCCCGTGTTGTGGGATATGGACATGCCGTTGTCGTTCAGTATCACTATGACTCTGGATTTGAGGCTCCCCACATTGTTTAGGGCCTCGAAGGCAAGGCCTCCCGTCATCGCGCCGTCACCTATCACGGATATGACCTCGTAGTCATCGCCTGCCATATCCCTGGCAGCGGCCATGCCAAGAGCCAGCGATATGGACGAGCTGCTGTGCCCTGTATCGAACACGTCGTACGGGCTCTCGGATTTTTTCGGGAACCCGCTCATGCCTCCCATCTGCCGGAGGTTGTCAAAATCACCGGCACGGCCCGTCAATATCTTGTGGACGTACGTCTGATGTCCCACGTCCCATATTAT
>CASEFF010000227.1 GCA_949287115.1 uncultured Bacillota bacterium
AGCCGAATCGAGCACCGAATTCTTCGAAGCGAACATCTCCGCCCTCCCGAGGATGATGCAGTTAACCACGATGAGCGGTATGAACAGCCCCAGCGAATCGTTGAGAGCCGGTACGTATGCCTGCAGCAGGAACTGCACTATCGTGACGAATCCCGCTATCACGACTATGTAGCACGGTATCCTCACCTTTGCCGGTATTATGTTCTTCAGTATCGATATCACTATATTTGAGCATATGAGTACTGCCATCGTCGAAACGCCCATGCCCAGTCCGTTTATGGCGCTCGTCGTCGTCGCCAGAGTCGGACACGTGCCCAGCAGCAGTACCAGTACGGGGTTTTCCCTGATTATGCCCTTCGTTACGGTCTGTAATCTGTTCATCAGTTAACACCTCCACATTCCCTGAACTGCTCCAGTGCAGCTTCGACCGAGCAGTATACCGCATTGGATGTGATCGTCGCGCCGGATATGGCGTCTATGTCGGTGTTGTTCCTTATATCACCGCCGCCTATCTCGCTTATGCCGTCATACTGAGCGAGATATTCTTCCGTCATGGCCTTCGTTCCAAGGCCCGGCGTTTCCGAATGGTTCGTCACCGTGACGCCGGTGACATTCCCTTCCCCATCTATGCCTACCATGACTTCCACAAGTCCGCCGTATCCGTTGTATCCGGCGGTCACCGTCATTCCCGCCCCATTATCTGCAATATAGCAGTCTATGACGTTTTCAGCCAGCTTTCCGTCGTATTTCGTAAAGCTGTCGCCCTCAGGCAGGACGGTCATCCTCGCCTCGTCGGCAGCTTTCTGCTGATTCTCCTCTATCTTCGGGTTTGCCACGCTGTATGTGGCCGCCAGAGCCAGCGTCGTGACGAGACAGATTACCACGAGAACGATCACAGGTGAAATGTTTTCCTTAAAGAAGCTATTTTTCATCTGCCACATCCCCCTTTCTCTTCGCCTCAGCCGATCTGCACGCCAGCTTTTCCGTCACCCTGTCTATGTACGGAGTAAGGATGTTCATCAGAAGTATGGCAAATGACACGCCCTCCGGATACGTTGCGAACAGCCTTATGAGCATCGTGAACAGGCCGCAGCCTATGCCGAATATCACCTTTCCTGCAGGGAGCATCGGCGATGTCACGTAATCGGTGGCGCAGAAGAATGCGCCCAGCATGGCTCCTCCTGCGCACACCTGGAATATCGCACCTTCAAGTCCTCCCCAGATGAAACCGCACACGAACACCGTCCCCAGAAAGCTGAGGGGTATGTGTATGGATATGACCCTCGTGCATATGAGGAATATGCCTCCTATGAGCAGCGCAAGGGCGCTGACCTCACCTATGCAGCCTCCCACGTTGCCCAGGAACAGATCCATATTGGAAACGGACACCGCATCCATGCCGCCCGTCGCCAGCTCACCGAGAGGCGTTGCCGACGTCACGGCATCCAGACCCGTTCCCCTTGCCGTAGGCCACGTCGTCATTTCCGTGGCAAAGGCGATGAGCAGGAACACCCTGGCCGTAACGGCCGGATTCACTATGTTCTGGCCTATGCCGCCGAAAAGCTGTTTAACTATGACTATGGCTATGATACATCCCACGACGGCCATCCAGTACGGAAAACCCGCCGGAAGGTTGAACGCCAGCAGCACGCCCGTAACGACGGCGCTGAGATCGCCTACTGTCTGTCTTCTCTTAAGCAGTCTGTTCACCAGATATTCCAGGATCACACATGCGGCCACGCACACGGCCGTAAGGGTGATGGTCCTGTATCCGAACTGATATATACCGACAGCGAATGCCGGCACCAGCGCCAGCAGCACCAGCCCCATGATCTTCGTCGTGCTGACGGGACCCACCTGATGAGGCGCTGACGATATCTCAAGATTGCCATGATATCTGTTATCCGTCATTTTCCGGCCACCTCCTTCAAAAATCCCTTCGCCATCTTATGGGTAAAGCTCAGAGGCCTTCTGGCCGGACATATGTACGAACAGCTGCCGCATTCCATGCACTGATCCACCCTGAGCCTTCGCAGCCTGTCCGCATCCTTTCTTTCGTATGCTTCCACCATCGACACCGGCATGAGATCGAACGGACACGCCTTTATGCACATGCCGCACTTTATGCAGCCCGTCTCCTCCGGTATCAGCGCCTGCGGTCCGTCGAACACCAGTATGGCGTTGTTGTTCTTCACGATCGGGACTTCGTCGGAATATACGGCCCTTCCCCGCCTCGGCCCGCCCATGAGGATCTTTTTCGGCTCCCCGGCGTAGCCGCCGCATGCGGCTACCACATCGGCTATCCTCGCTCCTATGGGCACTATGATGTTCTTCGGCTCGGCGACGGCATTTCCGTCCACCGTCAGCCTCTTTGACGTGAGCGGTCTTCCCGTTTCCAGATACTGCCCGATGAAAGCGATTGTTGTGATATTGGAAAGGAGCACGCCGAGCTCCGCCGGCAGCACGCCGGCGTCGAGGGCCTTTCCCGTTATCTCATACACCATGACCCTTTCCGCTCCCTGCGGATATCTGGCTCTGAGTGTCCTCACCTCCACCTTGTCGGACATGTCATTTTCGGCTATGGCTTCCTTCAGTTTTGCTATGGCGTCGGGCTTGTTCTCCTCTACGCCTATATACGCACGGCCGATGTCCAGATATTTCATCGTTGCCGCTATACCCTTTATTATGTATTCCGTATCCTCCAGCATGAGCCTGTGATCGGACGTTATGAACGGCTCGCACTCCGCTCCGTTGACGATGAGGGTATCCACCTCGTCAAGATTTTTCGGGTCGAACTTTATGTGGGTCGGAAACGCGGCGCCTCCCAG
>CASEFF010000228.1 GCA_949287115.1 uncultured Bacillota bacterium
ACGATATCATAAAGGCGAAGATCGCCATTTCCAAGGCGATCACGAGATCCCATGTCGCCGAAGGCGGGTACAGGAGAAGACACTGATACCGGTATGATGGGCAAGGAGGTAGGAATATGAGCGAAGCAACGAGAACTGCACTGATAGGGATAATCGTGGAAAACGACGACTCGGTGGAAGCCCTTAACGGGCTGCTGCACGAGTACAGAGGATACATAATAGGCAGGATGGGCATACCCCATCCCGAAAAGGGGATATCCATCATCAGCATCGCCATCGATGCGGATCAGGATATCATAAGCGCTCTGTCCGGAAAGCTGGGGGCACTGGAAGGAGTCAGCACGAAGACGATATATTCCAACAGGTGATGCGGTAACGTGAATAGGTGAGATGAGGCGGATGTCGCAAAACGAGTCATTGGCTCCCGTGCGGTATCCGCTTTTTCAGTACGGCGGCCCGGTGCGCAGTGGGCGCGGGAGCCGAACGCAGTCGCCGCGGGATCCGAACGCAGTTGATGCGGGATGGGGCGCCGGACGGGAAAGCGAGGATAATAATATGGAAAATACGGAAAGGACATTCAGGATAGGACCCATAAGACCGCCCAGCGAGGCGGAGAGCCTGCTGCTGCAGGTGACAAACGGATGCACGTGGAACAGATGCAAGTTCTGCAACCTGTACAGGCATACGAAGTTCAGAGCCTACAGCGCCGACAGCATAAAGGCGGATATAGACAACATGGCATATCAGGCAGAGAGGGTCAGACGCTACAGGAAAGCCGACGGCACGTGGGACATAGACGGTCTCAACGCGGAGCTGGCGCGCGGCACGGAAGATGAACGGCAGTGCTTTTACATGATGGCCAACTGGATAATGGGCGGAGCAGAGAACGTGTTCCTGCAGGACGGAAATACGACGGCTCTCAGCAGCGGGCGGCTGTCGGACGTTCTGATATATCTCAGGAAGACGTTTCCGACGATAAAGAGGATAACGTCCTACGGCCGGGCGGAAAATCTGGCGAAGGTCAGCGCCGGGGAATTCGCGGAGCTGAAGGCGGCGGGTCTGGACAGGATACACTCGGGATTCGAGTCGGGATCGGATGCGGTGCTGAAGAAGATAAACAAAGGCGTTACGCAGCAGCAGGAGATAACGGCCGGCAGGAATGTAAAGGCGGGCGGCATAGAGCTGTCCATATATTTCATGCCGGGCATAGGCGGCAGAGAACTGACGGAGGAGAACGCGGCGGAAACGGCTCGCGTCGTGAACGCCGTCGACCCCGACTTCCTCAGGATAAGGACGGCCGCCGTTAAGCCGGGGACGGAGCTTTACGACGATTTCAAGGCAGGTGCGCTCACGCTTTGCAGCGATGATGAGAAGCTGCTGGAGCTGAGGCGTGTGATAGCGGACGCCGAGGGCGTTGAGACGAGGCTGGTGAGCGACCATATCATAAACCTGCTGCAGGATGTGGAAGGCAGTCTCAAAAATGATAAAGACGCGATGCTGGCGATGATAGACGACTATCTGGTGATGCCGGAAAAGGAAAAAAGGATGTATCAGGCGGCGCGAAGGAGGATACGCGTCAGCAAGCCGGAGGATATGAACAGGCTTTCGCCGGCGGAGCTGGAGAGGCTGGAAGAGATGGCGATGTCGGTGAAAGACCCGTATCAGTGGGAAGTTGAGATGAATCGCCTCATATCACGCTATATATAGTGTGTGACCGGCAGGTGACAGGCGGTTTGCGGCAGGCGGCCGCGGTGCGTGAAAATGACGTCGCAAAAACAGCAAGTGTATTTGCGGGATTACAGTTTGTCCGGAGACACGATCGGCGGCAAAAAATCGGATGCGAGAGATGCTGTATCATATATGAGAAACAAATCTTGATAATGATACGAAAAAATTCAAGAAATATCCTGTGACGGTAAATATTGCCTTGCCTTTTTTAAAAAACATAATACTTTTTTGAAATTTAAAAACCTTGAAACACTGCGGAAAATCAAGGATTTGTCAGAAAATTTATTATTTTGTGAGGCAAAATGGTCAAAATTTCCCTTGCGTTGGCATGGTTATTGAATATATAATTAGATAGAAGTTACATCGATTGCCGTTAATTCCAGGCGGCGAAAGAAAACCTAAAGAAAAGGGAGGATAACTATGACAGAAAGAAACATGAAATTAGCTTTAGAAGAAGCTAAGAGAGTCGTTGATTTGATCGAAGCCGATGAGCTTACAGAAGATCAGAAGGCTGCAGTAATCAAGGACTCCATCGCCAACTTCAACGAGAACTACAACCCGGGCTGGTTGGAATACAGAAAATCAGTATC
>CASEFF010000229.1 GCA_949287115.1 uncultured Bacillota bacterium
CGCTGCGACGGGGAGCTTACCGATACGGAGAGGAAGAGTCTGGATATTTCATGGAACTCCCTCGAAGATCATACGTCCGATGAAAACGCCATAGCGGTCATCGACGGATCGGGATCCATGTACGGTTACGGCACGCCTGTGCCGGCATCGGTCGCCATGTCGCTGGGCATATATTTTGCGGAAAGAAACCGTGGAGCTTTTAAGAACCATTTCATAACGTTTTCGGAAAATCCGCGGCTTGTAGAGATAAAGGGCAGTGATATAGCGGAAAAAGTAGCCTATTGCTGTTCTTTCAACGAGGTCGCCAATACGAATGTGGAACGTGTATTTTCTCTGATACTGGATACGGCTGTCAAGCATGGAATACCGCAGAGCGATATGCCCAAAAGACTCTATATCATATCGGACATGGAATTCGACTGCTGTGCCGACGATGCGGACGCCACAGTATTCCATAACGCCCAAAAGCGCTTTGCCGAGAAGGGGTATTCGCTGCCCGATGTGGTGTTCTGGAACGTACAGAGCAGGAGGAGCAACGTGCCGGTGACCGTAAATGATTCGGGCGTGATACTCGTATCGGGATGCACTCCGCGGATATTCAAAATGGTCGCTTCGGGAGGATGTGAGCCATACAACTATATGATGAGCGTTATCGGAAGCGAAAGGTATGAAAAGGTGACCGCCTGATGGCAGGTCATCAAGATACTGAATCGAAAGGCGCCAACAGCAACGACCAGGCAACTGTCTCGAAAACAGTATGGTGATTACGGCGCCTTGTTTTGATTAAAAAGAAAAAAAGAGGGAATATCATGATAGAAGTAAAGGGCAGATACAATACGGCTTTATGTTATTGCGAAAGTCTGGATAAAACAGCACAGGGGCAGATAAAGGCAGTCTGCGATATGGAGTGTTTTGCCGACAGCAGGATACGCATAATGCCTGACGTGCATGCCGGGATGGGGTGTACGATCGGGACCACGATGACGATAACGGACAAGGTCGTTCCCGGTATGGTGGGCGTGGATATAGGATGCGGCATGGAAACACTGGTACTGGAGGACAGAACGATCGATTTTGCGAAGCTGGATGATCTTATAAGAAAAGAGATACCATCGGGATACAGGATCAGGAAAGATGAGCACCCATTTGTTTCCGATGTTTCCATCGAGTCTCTCAGATGTGCCGGATATGTGGATATGGAAAGAGCGAAGAAGAGCATAGGAACGCTGGGCGGAGGAAATCATTTCATAGAAGTGGATACAGACGAAGAAGGCAGGCTGTATCTGGTGGTGCATTCGGGAAGCAGACATCTGGGAAAAGAAGTGGCGGAGCATTATCAGAGGAAGGCCTTTGAAAGCCTTCGGAAACAGAAAGCACAGCTCACGCCGGTGCCTAAAGACCTTTCTTATGTTGAAGGAGAGCTGCTTGATGACTATATACATGATATGCGCATAGTACAGGAATTTGCCGCGATAAACAGGAAAGCCATGGTCGACATCATTATAGGTGGTATGGACCTGACGGTAGGCGAAAGTTTTACCACGATACATAATTATATAGATATCGATAAGATGATACTCCGAAAAGGAGCGATATCCGCCGAAAAAGGAGAGAAGGTATTGATCCCGATAAACATGAAGGATGGAAGTCTCATATGCCTGGGGAAAGGTAATGCGGACTGGAACTGTTCGGCGCCGCATGGAGCGGGGCGCGTAATGAGCAGAAAAGAAGCCCGCGAGAATTTGTCGATGGATCGATATAAGGAAGAAATGAACGGGATATTCACCACATGTGTTAGCCGGAGCACGCTCGATGAAGCTCCGATGGCATACAAGGATATCGAAGAGGTAGTACGTCACATACATCCTACGGCGGATATTATTGAGCGGATAAGACCGGTGTATAATTTTAAAGCGGCAAAATAATTGCCTCAAATAGTTGACCGTGGCACCGATATGCGGAGCGGACTCGATTTTATATGTCGATTGTGGTATCATTTACCTGAGAAACAACGCATGGGACGGCTGGGCCGGGGAGGCTGATGATGAATATACCGGATTTCGATGTGCTCAAGAAGAACATACTGTTCAGAACGATGTCCGACGACGATATAAGGGAAGTCGTGGATACGATGGATCCTCATGTGCGGAAATTCAGAAAGCATGACATGATAGCGCAGGACGGGGACCACGTAACGAGCATGGCCATAGTGCTGTCGGGATGCGTGCACCTTTTCCACATAGACCCCAACGGCAACAGCAATCTGCTGGATGTGCTGGGACCGGGGGATATGATGGGTATGCTCAATGCGGTGGGAAAGTACAGACTGCACATATCCGCTGAGGCGACGGAGGAAACGGAGGCACTTTTTCTCAATGTAGATTCCCTGCTGAGGGAAAACGTGCTGACGGCGCCGACTCAGATACGTTTCCTGCAGAATCTGACGATGGCGCTGGCGCAGAAAGCTCACAGGCTGACGATAAAGCTGGAGGACAGTATAAGGCGTTCGACGAGAGAAAAGCTGCAGGATTACCTGTCGGCAAAGTATCACAAAGCAAAAAGCCGCACGTTTTCCATACCTTTAAACAGGCAGGAGCTGGCGGACTTTCTGTTTGTCGATCGCAGCGCCATGTCCAATGAGCTGTGCAAGATGCGCGACGAAGGTCTTTTGAAGTTTGAAAAAAGTAAATTCGAGCTCCTCATCGAGATGCCCATAACCGATGAGGAAACGGATCCCAATGAGGAGCCCTGATCTATCTGAAAGCCTGCTTCATGCGGGCTTTATTTTATATCGGGTATACCCGGCTTTATATTGCCGGATATACGCCTCTCTTACCTGTGCACGATTCGGCAAAGATTATTATGCCGGATACGGTGAGGTAGAGTCCCCATATAACGCTGAGTCCGAACCATCCGAACAACGGATTGATGAGGATGAGCAGAGTCAGGAACAGATTCATGATGCCGCTTGCCAGCATCAGTCCCGATCCGGGAACCTCGGCCTTGCGCAGTACGTTGAAGGCCTGTATCTGATCGATGCCTGCTATGAGGGTGAAAAATCCGATGGCAAATGACAGAGTGCTGAGCATCTGTATGGAGCCGTAGTCTTTACCGAGCGCTGTCCACAGCATCAGTACCGCAAGTACGGTAAGTATGATGCCGTTGGCAAGAGTCCAGCCGTTCCTGCTGTCCGGCTCCGTTTTGAAATAGGTGACGATGTTCGAAACTCCGTATATACCGAGCCCAATCGTTACGACGTACGCCAGACCTACCCCCAGTGAGAATGGATCGATAAAGGCGAAAAGCCCCAATGCGACCATTATTATCGAAATGATTATTCCTGTTTTTTTGTTCATAGTATACATATCTTGTTCCTCCTTTAAGCATTTCTTTGTGATTGACTAAATAATATACCTTTAAAGTCCAAAATTCGGTTGTTTGTACAACGGAATGAAAAATAATGATATTCTTTTGCCTGTAATGTCATCGTTGACCTCATTTCATCTATCGGTGTAAAATAATATTAAAGAGCACAGGGAGCATATAAAGGTTACGACAGCGAGAGGTGGATATGGATACGTTGAAGAAATATTACGATATGCTGTATGATGCGGGAGCGCGCAGAGTCGAGAAAGTGGACTCGGGGTCGATAGTCACTGTGCCGTGGACGATATACAAATGCCGGTACGGGTGTGACTTTTTCGGAAAAAGCGCATGCTGTCCGCCGCACACGCCTACGTGGCAAGAGACGAGAGAGATAATAGACAGCTATGAGTACGGGTTGCTGTTCAATACAAATGATGACAGCTGGACCGGCATCACGCCTATGGCGGTGGAGCTGGCAAGGGTCGCTTTTCTGGACGGATATTACAAAGCGATCGCTTTTGGCAGCGGACCGTGCATGATATGCAAAGAATGCAGTGTAGACCATTGCAGATTTCCGAAGAAGACCGTGCCTTCGATGGAGGGGTGCGGCATCGATGTTTTTGCGACTGCCAGAAACAACGGGTTCAGGATAGAGCCTGTGAGGGAAGAGACGGATGAGCATAATTATTTCGGCCTCGTGATGTTTGAATAGCGTGTAGCCGGGCAAAAAAGTCAATAGGTAAGTGATACGGCCATCAGGTTATTTCGCCTGATGGTTATTTTTTTGGTTTTTTGATAAGGATGTGCTTGATAAGGCTGCACTGGGGAGATTTTTCCCCAGCGATATGTGGATAATGATGTACATAAAGAAGAGACGCAGGTGAAAGGAGGAGATATCATGAGAGGATATTTTACGTACAACGGGTACATGGGATATGTGGATGGAAGATATATGCTTTTCGCCAGTGAAGCGGATTACGAGGAATACATGGAGTGATGGCGGCGTAGAGCGGTCGTGACAGGAGAAAGAGAGAAGGGGACAAAAATGAAAAATATGAAGAAGATAAAGAAAATGAAAAAGGTGAAGGATATGTATATAACGATAGCGGGAACCAGTCATTATTTCGGAACGGAGTTCATGAAAAAGGGCATGAAGGTAAAGCTGGTAAAGGAACCTGACAACAAGCATGACAGGGAAGCAATAAAGGTAAAGATGGCCGGTCTGGACAAGGTGGGCTATGTGGCGAACAGCCCGTATACGGTATTGGGTGAGTGTATGAGCGCCGGAAGGCTGTACGACAGGATAGGCGATGAAGCGGAAGCCGAGATATTATATGTTTTACCGCAGGGCGTGGTATGCATTGTAAACACCGCAGATGATAAGGAAAGCGCCGGTGTTGAAAAGAGGATGCCGCTATAGTAAAATATTTACACTAGAAGTATCTCAAATGAAACGCGGTAGTGCGGGGAGAAAGGTATGGCGGTTTCAAGCACAAAACTCAGAACGTTATATGTCATGAAGACGTTGCTGGAGCAGACGGACGAAGAGCATATAATGTCATCGGCGGATCTGGAAAAAGCGCTCGCAGCTTACGGATTGAAAGCTGACAGGAAGACGATATACGGCGATATCGAAACGCTTGAGGAATTCGGGCTGGATATAGTACCGGTGAAAGGCGGCATCAAATCAGGCTGGTATATAGGGTCGAGGGATTTTGAGC
>CASEFF010000230.1 GCA_949287115.1 uncultured Bacillota bacterium
CAAATAAAAGACAAAAGATCGCGCGGATAGTCCGGTGAGAGGACATCGTCAGCGACCGGCAGCATATGAAAAGCCTTCGGATGACATTGGCATCCGAAGGCTTTATACTTAAAAGGATATGTTTTTCGATTTAGAGTATAACGGCTGCGTGAAGGCGTGGATAAACATGCAACGCACGGTATTTTTATGCGGCGCCGTGATGCCGGAAGACCGGAGACACCCATGTTTCCGATGACAGCCGTCACAGCCTGACACCATAGCTTGTCATCACAGCCTGAACCCACAGCTTGACGTCACAGCTTCGTATATGCCTTGTCGAAGGTGATGACGACGAAATACTTGTCGTCTATGGCCTTTACTGCATCGTCGGCGATACGAAGTATCTGCTTTTCGGGATATGTACAGCCCGGCGAAAGCACGGCGTCGAATATGACGTTCGTGTGGGTCGGACTGGGAACGATCCTGAAATCGTGGATGCTCTCTACCCCGTCAAGGGGCGCGAAAGCTTTTTCTATGACGCTGCGCAGTCTGATTATCAGCGGATCGTTGACCCTGACGGGGTCCATGTGTATGACGAATTCTATGTGCAGCGTGTCCTTCACGTGGCGCTCGATGTTGTCTATCATGTCGTGACTCTTCATCAGGTCGCCGTCGGCATCGACTTCGACGTGTATGGACGCGAATATTTTGCCGGGACCGTAATTGTGGACCATGAGATCGTGAATGCCGAGAACGCCAGGCTCGCTGCTGACGACATCGATGATGGAGCGCACGAGGTCTTCGTCAGGCGCTTCTCCGAGAAGGGGACTGGACGTCTCTCTTACGAGCTGGATACCTGACCAGACGATGAACAGCGCCACGAGGCAGCCCATATAGCCGTCTATCTGCAGACCCGTGAATCTGCCGATGAGCACGCTGAGCAGCACTACGCCGGTCGATATGACGTCGTTTCTGCTGTCTGATCCCGTGGCTATCAGAGTCACGGAATTTATCTTTTTGCCGATACCCATGTTGAAAAACGTCTGCCACAGCTTTATGGCTATTGCCGCCACCAGTACGATCACCGTCGTATAGCTGAATTCCAGCGGCTCCGGATCAAGGATCTTATCTATCGAAGTTCTGAAGAGCTGGACGCCGATGATTATTATCAGTATGGAAACGAACAGCCCCGTCAGATATTCTATGCGGGCGTGGCCGTAAGGATGATCCTCGTCTTCGGGCTGTGACGCCAGCTTGAAGCCTATCAGCGTCATTACCGAAGACGATGCGTCGGCCAGATTGTTGATACCGTCGGCGATTATTGCAATGCTCTTTGAAAAGATGCCGATGATGATCTTCATCGCGCAGAGTATGACGTTGGATATTATGCCGACGATGCCGGCGAATTTCCCGTAGCGCTCCCGCACGACGGGATCCGATATGTTTTCATGATCTTTCACGAACAGTTTTATGAGAAATTTTCCCATCGGATCGGCCTCCTATTCGGCCTGTCGGCGCTTCATGGCTTCCGTAAGCGCTGTGGCGAACTGATCGGGACAGGATGTCTTCTTGAGACCGCACGTTATGCCGGAAAGCCTTTCTATGGCTTCGTCGGCATGCATTCCTTCCGTAAGAGCTGCCAGCGCTTTCAGATTGCCGTTGCAGCCTCCGGTGAAGTGTACGTTTTTGATTACGTCACCGTCGAGTTCGAATTCCATCTTCTTTGAGCAGACGCCCTGAGGTGAAAAAGTGTATTTCATTGTTCTAAGCCCTCCTGAATTGTGATACAATACAGTATAACAAATAAAAACTGAAAGGGAAAGTGGAAGAACGATGGATATATTGAGGAAATGGCGATACGGGAAACGACCGGACAAGCTGGTGCTAATGGTGATCATCCTGGCGGTGGCGGTAGTCGCCTTCGGTATCGTCAGCTTTGTGTCCGCAGGTGGAAAGATAATCGGCGGGCTTCCCGAGATAGAGGAAAAGGCGGTGAGCATCGATCCGCTGACAGGTCAGGAGCAGTCGGAGGAGCTGGCGGCGAGGCCGCTGGTAGTATCCATAGACAATGTCGGAGACGCAGTGCCGCAGTCATGGCTCTCAAAGACGGATCTGGTATACGAATTCCCGGTGGAAGGGGAGCAGACGAGGCTGCAGGCCGTGTATTACGGACAGTTCCCGGAGTACTTCGGTCCGATACGAAGCACGAGACCTTATTTCGTGGACCTTACAAGGGAGTACAAGGCTATATTCCTTGCTCATGGATGGAGTCCTCAGGCAAAGGAATACCTGCTGTCGGATGTTGTCCCTTATATAAACGCCATGAACAGCGACTGTCAGTTCTACAGGGTCGACGACAAGACCGCG
>CASEFF010000231.1 GCA_949287115.1 uncultured Bacillota bacterium
CCGTGTTTAATATTGCATTCATTATAACATAATCTCCTTTCGGTAAAAAGGAGATTATGTGTTTTCTTCTGTCGCAACCGCATATCCTTCATATACGGGCTAACTTTCCTATTATATTTTCTATGTCTCTGGCGCATACGGTCCTCGGATTTGTTTTCGTGCAGACATCGTTCATCGCCGCATCTGCCATCTCGCCCATGACCTTCCTGACGTCATCGCCGCTGATGTTCATACCGGTGAGGTCTTCCGGTATCCCGAACATCCTGTTCATTTCCTTTATCTTCCTCACCAGATTGCTTACGGCCACCGGAACGCTGCTGTACGGCAGTCCTATCAGTTTTGCCATCCTCTGATATTTACGCGCACACACGGTCTCCTCAGATCCGTCGGTGTGAGCGTTAAACCGTACGACATGGGGCAGCACCACTGCGTTGCTCCTGCCGTGAGGCACGTGAAACTTACCGCCTATCGTATGGGCAATGCTGTGGCATATACCGAGTCCCACCATATTGAACGCCATTCCCGCAAGACACGATGCGTTGTGCACCTTTTCGCGCGCTTCAAGATCGTCTCCGTGAGCGTAGGCAACGGGAAGGAACTTCATCAGGAGAGTCACAGCTTTTTCCGCCAGCGCATCGGTGAAATCATTGGCTTCCGTCGAAACGTACGCTTCCAGCGCATGGGTTAGAGCATCCATTCCCGTATCCGCCGTGATCGACGGCGGAACGCTCTCTACGAGCTCCGGATCCAATATGGCCACCATCGGCTGCAGCGAATCATCCACGAGAGGATATTTGACACCTTTGCGGGCGTCCGTTATGACCGAAAACTTCGTCACCTCAGAGCCCGTGCCGCTCGTAGTGGGTATGGCGTAGCACTCATCTATGGACGCTATTCCCAGACGTCCGGCAAGCTCGCGTATCGCTTTTGCCGCATCTATGGACGATCCTCCGCCTACCGCTATCATGACGTCCGCTCCCGACTCCGACAGGGCTTTTATGCCCTGTGACACTATCTCTATAGGGGGATCCGGCACGACTTTCGAAAAAACTTCGACACGGCATGTACCCAGGTGTGCCTTCACCCTGTCCACTATACCCGATGATTCCATGAAAGCGTCACATACTATGAATACGTTCCTGTCGTTTATCCTGTCCAGCGTACAGAGCGAATCTCTGCCGAAATATACGTTTGTACTGATGTTGAAATTTTTCATGTCGCATCACCATTTCCTTAGCGTGTTTATCTACCCGTATTGCTTTCACCATAATGTGTATGCAGCAGCTTTTCCGCCAGTTCACTCAGCGGCTTTCCGTAAAACTCCCTGTAGACGCTGTTCACATCAGGGTTGTCTGCGGAATTCCTGCGCATCATATTCGCATCCTCCCTGTAGAGGCTCTTTATCCTGCTCTTCCTTATATCGTCCGTCACCGGTATCCTGTGCATCTGCGGCTGTCCTGCACCGCTTATACATCCTCCCGGACATGTCATCACTTCTATGAAATGATATCCGGAAATATCACCTTCCAGAAATGCGGCCGCATTGGCTGTCCCGTATATCACAGCCACTTTCAGTTCTGTGCCGTCTATATCCACGGTCGCTTTCCTGACTCCGTCAAATCCTCTGACCGGCTCAAGATCGAGAAAAGCGTCAGGTACGCTCCTTCCGGTGAGACTGCCGTATGCCATCCTCAGCGCCGCTTCCATGACTCCTCCCGTGTTTCCGAATATGATCCCGGCTCCCGTGCCTTTCCCCAGCATCGAATCAAATCCGCTGTCCTCGAGGCCGTCAAAATCCACTCCGTCTTCTTCCATCCACTGCGCCAGCTCCTTTGTGGTTATCACATAGTCATTATCGCGCATTTCCGGGGCTCCCAGCAGTTCTCCGGCATCATTGAGCTCAGGTCTTCTTATCTCGGCTTTTTTCGCCGTACACGGTGTTACGTTGACCGTTACGATATCCCGCGGATCGATCCCCATGCGGGCTGCAAAATACGTCTTTATCGTCGCACCCTGCATGCCTATCGGGCTTTTTGCCGACGAAAGATTTGGTATGTACCCGGGATAATATTCCTCCACGAACCTGACCCATGCAGGACAGCAGCTCGTGAACTGAGGAAGCGGTCCGCTGCCGGTAAATATACGGCTCATCAGTTCGCAGCCCTCTTCTATTATCGTAAGATCTGCGGCAAATGTGACATCGAGCACATAGTCTGCACCTAGCGTTCTTATCGCCGACACCATCTTTCCTTCCGAATACGTCCCCGCCACACCTGTGAAAGCATCTCCTATGCCTACTCTCACGGAAGGCGATGTGGAGAACACGACCGTCTTTGACCCGTCTGCGACGGCTGCTCTCACCATTTCGATCTCAGATCTCAGTTTTATGGCTTCCTCGGGACATGCCGCACTGCACTGTCCGCAGTTTATACAATTATATCCGGCTTCCGCTCCCGGAGGGTCCGATGTCTTTCCCGACACACCGATCATTTCCTGGCACACCGCAAGACAGTGTCCGCATTCCACGCATAGATCCGCGTCCCTGATTATTGCCGGATTATCATTCGCCACAGCTACATGTCTGTCAAACCGTTCAAAACCCATGCCCGTACTTCCTTTCCGACATCAAATGCCCAGTCCCGTACGCTTTTCGTCTATTACCTTTTCGAGCCTGTCTGCAGCGGTCGCGATATCCGTTTCCACCATGAGACTGCCTCCGGTGATATCCTTCATCTGCTCCGTCAGCACATCGAGTATCACAGGGCTTCCCGTAACGAAAGGCGGAAGGCCCAGGTGCAGCGTGAACCCGAGTGCCAGTGCAAAAGCTCCGTCAGCCAGAGCCTGCTCTTCCAGCCACTGAGGCGCCGATATCACGATCGGCAGCTGCGGTATATCTATGCCTAGCTCGGCGGCGATCTCGCCGGCAACGGCTTCCATACGTCCTATCGCAAGACACGGGCCGAAATTCAGCACCGGCGGTATTCCCAGGCTCCTGCATACCTCCTTAAGTCCCGGCCCTGCCAGGTCTGCCGCATCAGGGCTCATGAGCCCGCAGTTTTCAAGACCACCGCATGTGCATCCGGCCGACAGTACCATGATGTCCCTCGATATCATTTCCTTTGCCAGCTCCACGGTGAATACGTCGTGGCCACCGGCTCTCAGGTTCGAACATCCCACTATTCCCGCTATCCCCCTGATCTTTCCCGCCTTTATCAGCTCTATCAGCGGACCGTAGCTTCCTCCGAGGAACTCCTTCAGCGTCACTTCAGTCACACCCGTGATGGCATCTGGATATCCGTGATCCTTCATCGCGTTTTCTCTGTTTTTGCTGTGCATGCCGTAGGACCTTACGGCGGTATCGACTATCCTTCTGCTGATGCTCCTTCTGTCTTCGTAGGAATATTTCACATATTCGGCATTTGCTTTCTTCGCCACATCGTCAAGACATATCTGCGGTATCCCGAGCCTGTCACATATCGGTTCTATCCCCGGCAGCGTGCAGTTGAACTCGCTCACCACGAGGTCTATGCAGCCTGTCATAAGTACAGCTTCGCTGGTATAATTGTTTCCCGCATGGCCGCAGAACACTCCCGCTCCCGACGCGTTGCGCAGCTGAAAATCCTGACCGACACAGGTGCATCCGACTATCCTTATCCCTCCGGCTCCTACCGAAGCTGCCGCCTCTGCGGCTTCCGGACCTGCCAGATACTCTTCAAGATCTCTGAAAAAAGCGTGCTGATGCCCCGTCGTCATTATGTTCACGTATCCGGGATCGACAGTCCTCAATCCCACCGGATCGAATCCTATCTCCGCTTCTCCCATAATGATGTCGTTCAGCAGATTCGTCATGACAAGACCGTATATGCCCGTCGATATCCCCAGCCGCAGACAATGCATCAGCATATTGACCGGATCTGAATTGAGATTTGTCGAGGTTTTTACCACGGCGTTGAACACCTCGTCCTTACAGCCTCCCGGCATTATACCCAGTTCTCTCCATCTGTCCACTCTCGCAGGATATCCTATCTTTTCCACGAGCTCTGCCTGCTCGTCTGCCGGCCGCCTCAGGTCGTACAATACCTTTTCGGCTATCTTTGACGCCTTTTCCCACATGCTGTATCCCGTCACGCCCAGCATTCCGGAAAGTCTTTCAAGTGTCTTTTCGCCCTTTATAGGAGCTCTCTTCGACGCTATCTTCGCGAGCTCGCGCGCAGCATTTTCTACAACGTGTATATAACATCCCGAACCGGCGGCTACCTGCCGCAGGAAATTTCTGGCCGCGATCGTATCGGCATCCGCGCCGCATACACCTTTCGGCCTTGCCGGTGAAAGCCTGCACGGTCCGTTCGAACACAGCCTGCAGCAAACTCCCTCCAGCCCGTAGCCACATTTATTCTCC
>CASEFF010000232.1 GCA_949287115.1 uncultured Bacillota bacterium
AACCCCAAACCCTCATACCCCGAACTCCGAACCCCACACCTCACACCCCGAACCCCACATGAGGAGATTTCGTGAAAAGAAAAATAGTTGTCTTGACAACTAAACTTGCCGCGGGTAAAATAATGACCGTGTGCGGCGTGCGGGAGCAGGGCGCACGTGAGAACGAAATGCGACACAGAAGGAGATGATGAGATGGAAAGACCGCTGCAGGTCTACTTTTCCATAATATACAGATACGGAAGGGTGATGCACGACAAGGCCATGGAGCGCTTTGGCATGACGGGGCAGCAGATGGGGTACGTCGGCCTGATAAACAAAAGCCCCGGCATATCCCAGGAGGAGCTGGCGAAGCGGCTCAGGATAGACAAGGGAGCTGTCGCCAAATCCATAAAGCACCTGACGGAAGAGGGCTTCGTCGAAAAACGGCAGAATCCCGAAGACAGGCGGGCATACTGCCTCTTTCCCACGGAAAAGGCGGTGGATATGTGCGCTCAGGGAGAACGATGCTACAGGGAATTTGAGCGGGAGATAATGAAAGGACTGACGCCCGATGAGGAAAAGGCATTTGAAGAGCTTCTCAGCAGGGTGACGGACAATCTGGTCGGTATGATGGAAGGAGGCAACATATGAAGACGGTGCTGAGGTATTACAGGCCATACGTGTGGCTGGTGATACTCAACCTGATATTCCTGTTCGGGCAGGCCATGTGCGAGCTGGCGCTGCCGGGGTACATGTCGGACATAATAAACAACGGCATAGTGCCGCAGGACATGGGATATATAAGGAAGATAGGGATAATAATGATAGCCGTTTCGGCGGCGACGGTTTGTTTTTCGCTGGCGGGCAGTTTCATAGCTGCCAGGGTGTCGGCGAAATCATCAAGGGACATAAGGCATGCCCTGTTCACGAGGGTCATCGCCTTTTCCGCATCGGAGCTGGAGGACTTCTCGACTGCGTCGCTGATAACGAGATCCACCAACGACGTGCAGATGGTGCAGCAGGCGACGGTGATGATACTGAGGCTGGCATGTTTCGCCCCGATGATGGGCATAGGAGCCATAGTGAGGGCGCTGGACACCAGCGTTTCTCTGTCGTGGACCATAGGGCTGGCGCTGCTGGTTATACTCTGCATCATGGCGATGGCGTTCTTTCTCGTGTTCCCCAAGTTCAAGGTGCTCCAGAGCAAGCTGGACAACCTAAACCTGATAATGAAGGAAAGGCTGTCGGGCGTGCTTGTCATAAGGGCCTTCAACACCCAGAAGACCGAGGAAGGCAGATTCGATGAAGCCAACAGGGAGCTGACGAAGATAAACATGTTCGTCAACAGGGCGATGTCCTTCATGATGCCGGCGCTGATGTTCGTGATGAACGGCGTCAGCATACTGATAGTGTGGGCAGGCGCCCATCTCGTCGAAGCCGACAAACTGATGATAGGAGACATGCTCGCCTATCTGCAATACGCGATGCATGTCATAATGTCCTTCCTTTTCATAACGATGATATTCATCATGATACCGAGGGCGGCCGTGTCGGCGCAGAGGATCGGCAGGGTCATAGATACGGAGCCGGCCATAGAGGATCCCGAAGAGCCGGAGACTGTCAGCAGTCACGAAGGCCGTGTGGAGTTCAGGAACGTGTCCTTTGCATATCCCGACGCCGAGGAGAAGGCGCTGGAAAACGTGACATTCACGGCGGAGCCCGGCAGGACGACGGCAGTCATCGGCGGTACGGGCAGCGGAAAGAGCACGCTGGTGAGCCTGATACCGAGGTTTTACGATGTGACGGAAGGTCAGGTTGTCATAGACGGCGTGGACGTGCGGGACATGACGCAGCACGACCTCAGGGACCGCATAGGCTACGTGCCGCAGAAGGGTCTGCTGTTTTCGGGAACCATAGCGTCAAACCTGCGGTACGGCGGAGACGAGGCGACGGACGAAGAACTGATGGAGGCCGTGGAAACTGCCCAGGCGAAGGATTTCGTCATGGAAAAGGAATGCGGACTCGACGAAGAGGTTGCCCAGGGCGGCACCAACGTCTCGGGCGGCCAGAAGCAGAGGCTTTCCATAGCCCGTGCGCTGGTAAAAAAGCCGGAGATATACATATTCGACGACAGCTTCTCGGCGCTTGATTTCAAGACGGACAAGGCGCTGCGCGACGCCCTCGCGGAAAAGGTGGGCGGCAGCACCATCATAATAGTGGCGCAGCGTATCAACACGATAATAGACGCTGATCGGATAATAGTCATGGACGACGGCAGGATCGCGGGCACGGGCACCCATCAGCAGCTGATGGAAAGCTGCGACGTGTACAGGGAGATCGCATTGTCGCAGCTCAGTGAGGAAGAACTGGAAAGGGGGCGAAAGTGATGGCCAGGACAAAGGAAAACGCCGGCGCGGCGGCTCACGGCGCGGCGGCTCACGGCGCCATGGGAAGAAGACCGGGCAGAGGTCACGGCAGAGGCCCTGCGGGAAGAGGCGCTCACATGATGCCGGGTGAAAAGGCGAAGAATTTCGGAAAGACGATGAAAACGCTGGCAGGCTATCTGGCGCCCCACAAGTTCAGGCTGGCGGCAGTGTTCGTGTTTGCCATCGCCAGCACGATCTTTTCCATAATATCGCCGACGATACTGGGAGATGCCACCGATACTGTGGTGGAAGGGCTCATGAGCGGCGCCGGAGTGGACTTTCAGAAACTGCTGTCCATACTGCTGCTCCTGCTGGCCCTTTACGGCATGAGCCTGCTGTTCGGAGCGGCTCAGGGCTGGATAATGGCGGACGCGTCGCAGAAGGTGATATATACCCTGCGTGACAGGATGTCGGTCAAGCTGGACAGGCTGCCTCTGAAATATTTCGACGGAAAGACCCACGGCGAGATACAGAGCAGGATGATAAACGATATCGAGACGGTCAACCAGACCCTGTCGACCAGCCTGACCCAGATGATAACCAGCTTCACGACCATAATCGGCATACTGATAATGATGCTGAGGATAAGCGTGCTGATGACGGTGACGGCTCTCGTGGTGCTGCCACTTTCCATGATAGTGATAAGGCTGGTGGTGTCAAGATCGCAGGGGCATTTCAGGAACCAGCAGAAGTATCTGGGGTACGTCAACGGTCACGTGGAGGAGATGTACACGGGTCACGATATAATAAAGGCGTTCAACAGGGAAGAGGATGCGACGGAGGTCTTCGAGGAATACAACGAAAAGCTGTGCGAGTCGGCGTGGAAGGCTCAGTTCCTGTCGGGCATGATGATGCCGCTGACAAACTTCATAGGCAACGCGGCATATGTGGCGGTCTGCCTGCTGGGCGGATATCTTGCCATAAACGGGCGAGTTTCCATCGGCAACATACAGGCGTTCATACAGTACGTCAGGACGTTCAACCAGCCGATACAGCAGGTGGCCAACGTTGTGAACCAGCTACAGTCAACGGCTGCGGCGGCCGAAAGGATATTCGAGCTCATCGAGGAAGAGGAGGCTGTGGATATCGATGCCGAGCCTGAGGCAGTCATAGATCCGGATCACGTGGAAGGGTGCGTTTCATTTGAAAACGTGAAGTTCGGGTACAGCCCTCAGGAGCCTGTCATAAAGGACTTTTCCTTCACGGCCCAGCCGGGTCAGCGGGTGGCC
>CASEFF010000233.1 GCA_949287115.1 uncultured Bacillota bacterium
AGAGACGTAAATCCTTCCGGCAGTATCGCCCGCAGCCTGTCGTGCTCCACGCCGTACGCCATCACGAATTGTTCCGTTTTCATTTTCGTTTCGCCTTTCTGTTTATATACAAACTATCAATAGTATCCATGGTCCACATGACGCCATTCGCCACTCGTATCACGCACCAGCAGCCACTCCCAATATGTGTATGTGCTGTCAGGTTCCAGCGAGCCGTCGCCACCCGATCCGTCGACGTCAAATGAGGATATGAGCACTATGGCTTCATCGCCGCCAAACTGATCTGTTATCTCATCAAAGCGCTCCGCTTCCCCGTCTCCGGCATACTCTATCTCCGTAAGAGTGCATCCTGCAAATTCTCTTTTGAAATACTTCTTTACAGTATCTATGGCATCGTCGATGTCTTCAGACGAATATATGTCCGATCCGTGTGGTATCACTTCAACATTTCTGACATCACCGCCGCACGCCTGAAGCATCAACATGATACAGAAGACCATCGCAACCGCTGCCGCTTTCTTCATAACAGACTCTCCTCTCATATACGCGATCCTTCTTCTCACCATCAGAATACCCGAATATGTCCGCCATGTCCACAGCACCCGGTGCTTCTTTCCATTAAGATTTCCTTAATATTATCATAAAATACGCTTTACGACATATGCTTCGCGACGGGATCAGGCAAAGCAGTGGCAAAAACCACGGACGCTCCGGCGCGCAAAGCACCGGAGCGTGTCACTCGTATCAATAAAACAATCAGTCGCTCATCACTTTCTTATGCCCGGCTCGACGTAATCGAGATAATACTCATACGCCTCGTCCCAGCTCTCGTAACCCTTCTCTCCTCTGTGGTCTGCAAGGTCGTAATTCTCCGACAGGTACTCCGTCAGATAATCCGTATACTTCTCGGCGCCCAGGAAGTTGACGTGCTTGCTGTTGTAAAAGTCGGTCTTCCAGTTGAGGTCCAGCTCCTCTGCCATCTCCGGCGTATTGAAATCTATCACCTCGTATCCCCGCTCTCTTACCATATCCATAGCCGTGTTGAACTTGTCCTTTTCACCCTTCTTCATGGAATACGGCGAGAGGACGAACAGGATATCTTCATCCAGCCCATCGCAGTAGTCCAGCAGCTCCACCAGCGCTTCTTCCGCTTCAGGTGAGAGATCGGCGCGTCCGTCCGAATATACCGGCTCCTTCTGCGCCACCTGCTTTCGCGTGCTGTAGCTGGTCACGTAGCCCTTCGTCTCGTTCTTCGTATTGATCAGCGCCACGTCTTTGACTGAAAGATCGCCCGTCTCCAGTCTGCTGTGATACTTGATTATAGGAACGTAATAGTCCCACTTGCTGTCGTCGATATTGCTCAGCTCGCCCCCGGCTCCCTCAACGAATTCGAGAGCCTTGTTTATGGCATCGGTCCTGTTTTCCGAATACTTCATGCTGTCTGTCACACGCCTGATGTGAGCGTCCGTTATCAGATCCTTAGTCTTCAGCACCCACCTCAGCTCAATGATATACATCTGCGGATCCTGGGTCTTCTCCACCTCTTCGATGAGATTAGGCACGAAAAACAGCGGCATCCCCATGGTTGCCAGCGTGAAGACCGTCATACCCGTTTCTTCGTATGCCAAAGGCCCTATGAAATACCTGTTGGAGGCGCTGGTGCCGAAATACACGGCGTCTATGGTATCCTCCTCTTCCTCGTAAAAAGCGTTGAATATCTCCTTGTTGGAATCGGAGTCCGCTATATTGAACACCTCGTTGAGATACACAAAAAGGAGAGCAGCCACGACGATGAATATCGCCGCCCTGACTGCTATCCTCCTGCCTCGTGATTTCTTTTTAGAAGTAGTATCTTCCATATCGCTCCTTAAAAAACATAAATCTGCGACTGTTATTCGCCACTATCCTCGTTTTCTTCCCACAGAGCGTCATTGAACATCTTCCACATCTGCCCGTAACCTTCGGAAGCAGGTGTTACAGGCTTTGGGATCCTGTTTTCGGTCTCGATCTTTATCTCGCCCTTCTTCGACATCAGGATTATCCTGTTGCTCAATACGAGCGCTTCCTGAATGTTATGGGTTATGAAGATGACCGTGGCATTTTCCTTTTCCTTGATGCGCAAAAGCTCCGCCTGCAGCTTGTTTCTCGTCATGGCATCAAGACTGGCAAAAGGTTCGTCCATGAGTATTATCCTCGGGTTCAGTGCCAGTCCCTTGGCTATGGCTACTCTCTGTTTCATGCCTCCGCTGAGCTGATGCGGATAGAGGTCGCCCTTGTCGCCCAGTCCCACCATGTCGAGATGCTCCTGCGCTATCCTTTCCAGCTCCGCCTTATCCTTCATTCCGTTGACCTTCAGCGGATACTGAATGTTCTTCTTTACCGTCTTCCACGGGAAAAGCTGGTTGAAGTCCTGAAACACCATCATGCGGTCTATTCCCGGCTTATCGACCTTCTTGCCGTCCACCAGTATATCGCCTTCATAGTCCTCAAAACCGGCGATGCACCTTATGAGCGTCGTCTTTCCGCAGCCCGACGGTCCCAGTATGCACAGAAAATCACCTTCCTCCACCGTCAGATCCAGACCCTTTATGATATCTCTGGAATTCGGGGAATCGTGGTAGTTCTTGGTGAGTTTTTTTACTTCCAGCAGCTTGCTCATCTTACCATCCCCCATTTCTTGACGGTGTTCTTTTCGATGACTCTGAACACACCATACTCTATGA
>CASEFF010000234.1 GCA_949287115.1 uncultured Bacillota bacterium
AATCGGGAGCATATACGTAACGGCGGGAGCGATAATAGTGGGAGTTCCCATAGGACTCCTGTGCGCCGTATTTCTGGCTCGCTACTGCCCGAAAGGAATATACAGGGTAGTGAAACCGGCTGTCGATCTTCTGGCGGGAATACCTTCCATAGTATACGGTTTCTTCGGACTTATGGTCATCGTTCCGATGGTTCAGGATTCTCTGGGAGGAAGCGGTAAATGCCTGCTCACATCGTCCGTGCTTCTGGGGATAATGATACTGCCAACGATAAGAAGCGTTTCCGAGGCCAACATAAGAGCGGTGCCGGAGCAGTATTACGAAGGAGCACTGGCACTGGGAGCCACAAAGGAGAGGAGCATATTCAGAGTCATCTTACCGGCGGCGAAGATGGGCATACTTGCCGGCGTGATACTCGGTATAGGAAGAGCCATAGGTGAAACGATGGCGGTCGTTATGGTATGCGGCAATCAGGCGATAATGCCGGAGAGCCTGACGGCAGGAGTTCGTACACTGACGGCCAACATAGTGCTGGAGATGGGATATGCGTCGGGTCTCCACAGGGAAGCCCTCATAGCCACAGCGGTAGTTCTCTTCGTTTTCATACTGATAATAAATCTGGCGTTCACGGCATTGAAAAGGAGGACTGACTGATGAACAAGGAAAAGGGCGGATCGCTGGAAATGTTCTGGATAACGTATAAACACAGACCGGGCTCGCTCGTAGTCAGGATACTGGTGCTGCTGTCGGCGGTGATCACGGTGGGAGTCCTGTTCTCTCTCATAGTTTACATACTGGTAAACGGTGTGGTGAATATAGAGCCGCGGCTCTTCGAGTGGGAGTTCAATACGGATAACATGTCCATGATGCCGGCAATAGTCAGCACGGTGTATATAACGTTCCTGTCGCTGCTTATGGCGGTGCCGGTGGGAATATTCTCGGCTATATACCTGGTGGAATACGCCAAAAGGGGAAGCAGGCTCGTCAAAGTCATAAGGACGACTACCGAGACGCTTCAGGGCATACCGTCCATAGTCTACGGTCTGTTCGGATACATACTTTTCGTTATCACTCTCGGATGGAGCTATTCTCTCCTCGCCGGTGCGGTAACGCTGGCCATCATGATACTCCCGCTCATCATAAGGACGACGGAAGAGGCGCTCATATCGGTGCCCGATTCCTACAGGGAAGGCAGTTTCGGACTTGGTGCGGGAAAGCTCAGGACGGTGTTCAGGATAATACTGCCGTGCGCGGTACCGGGTATACTGGCCGGAGTCATCCTCGCCATAGGCAGGATAGTGGGAGAAAGTGCGGCGTTGATATTCACCGCAGGAACGGTGGCACAGGTTCCGGGCAGTCTTTTCGAATCTGCAAGGACATTGTCGGTACACATGTATGCATTGCTTTCTGAGGGTCTTTATACCGAAGAGGCATACGCTACGGCTGTAGTGCTGCTGGTACTGGTAATACTGATAAATGCGCTTTCGGGATTCATAGCGAAGAAATTAGCGACGAGGTAGTAACATGGATAAATATACGATAGAAAATCTGGAGCTTTATTACGGCGATTTCAAAGCTCTCAAGAACATAAACATGAATATACAGGAAAAGGAGATAACGGCATTCATCGGCCCTTCCGGATGCGGAAAGTCGACGCTGCTCAAGACGCTCAACCGTATGAACGATCTCGTCGAGGGCTGCAGGATAACGGGAACGGTGAAGCTGGACGGCGAAGACATATACGGGAAGATAGACGTCAACAATCTCAGGAAGAGAGTCGGCATGGTTTTCCAGAAGCCAAATCCATTCCCGATGAGCATATTCGACAACATCGCCTACGGGCCGAGGACTCACGGCGTAAGATCCAAGTCGAGGCTCAATGAAATAGTGGAAAAATCGCTGAGAGACGTGGCAATATGGGATGAAGTCAAGGACAGGCTCAACAAGAGCGCTCTCGGCCTTTCGGGAGGACAACAGCAGCGTCTCTGTATCGCGAGAGCTCTCGCGGTGGAGCCGGAAGTCATACTGATGGATGAACCGACGTCCGCCCTTGACCCCATATCGACATCGAAGATAGAGGATCTTGCCATAGAGCTCAAGGACAGATATACCATAATAATAGTTACGCACAACATGCAGCAGGCGGCCAGGATATCGGACAAAACGGCTTTTTTCCTGCTGGGTGATATGGTAGAATTTAATGAGACGGAAAAGCTCTTCTCGATGCCGGAGGACAAGAGGACGGAAGATTATATTACAGGGAGGTTTGGCTGATGCGTGTTAGATTTGATGAACAGCTGGAAAGACTCAACGTTATGCTGATAGATATGGGGGCTCTCTGCGAGGAGGCCATAACATATGCGGTCAAAGCCCTCGAAACAGGCAGTGAAGAAATGAGAAAGAAGACATTTGCCACCGACGAGGCGATAGATGACAGGGAAAGGGAGATAGAGAGCGCCTGCCTGAAACTGCTGCTGCAGCAGCAGCCGGTGGCCCGCGATCTCAGGCTCATATCATC